>JAFNAJ010000507.1 GCA_017860085.1 Acidobacteriota bacterium
GCAATCACGAGTCCGACGAGGATGAGGACACGGCCCATCTACACCAGGTCGATGCCCGGGAAGAAGTAGCCGAGCTCGAACGCCGCGGTCTCTGGCGCGTCGGAGCCGTGCGTGGCGTTCTTCTCGATCGACGACCCGAACTGCTTCCGGATGGTGCCCTCGTCGGCCTTGGCCGGGTCGGTGGCCCCCATCACGTCGCGCCAGTTCCTGATCGCGTTGGGCGCCTCGAGCGCGATGACGATGGCCGGACCCGACGACATGAACTCGGTCAGGCTGGCGAAGAACGGCCGCTCGCGGTGGACGTAGTAGAACCCTTCGGCCTCGGTCTTGGACAGCCGGACCATCCTCATGGCGCGGATGTCGAATCCCTCGGTTTCGATGCGGGAGATGATGCGACCGGCAAGTCCCCGACCGACGGCGTCTGGCTTGATGATGGCAAGTGTGCGTTCCATGGCCGGACGATTATATCCGGCCACCGCCCACCGGCGACCGGCGACCGGCTGCGGGCTGCGGGCTCACGGCCCGTGGCCACCGCCCACCGGCGACCAGCGATCGGCTACGGGCTCACGGCCAGAGGCGAACGGCCAGACGTCGGGGACAACCGCAGGCCTGAAGGCCTGCGCTACGAGCGATGCAAGGCCTGCGCTACGAGCGGCGGAAGGCCTGCGCTACGAGCGGCGCGCGACCGTCCAGCCGAACCAAGAACCAACCAAGAACCAACCAAGAACCAGGAACCCCGAACGGACCAGGAACCAAGAACGAAGAACCAGGAACCGTCGTTACCGCAGCCCATCCATTATCTCGTCGAGCGCCGCCCTGGGGGGGCGCACCTTCTCGAGCGGCAGGGTGGCCAGCGGCTCGTCCACGAGGTTGAGCCGGTCGATGAAGTGGTCCTGGTCGGGCTCGACGTAGATGACGCCGGTGGCGAACTCCCCGCGCCGCCCGTACTCCTGCAGCGTGCTCAGTGCGCGAATCTTGTCGGTCGGGTCGTAGTCGTGCTCGAGCTTGTGCAGCAACAGCGTCGAGCCGTCGTGCATTCGCACCGACTGCGTCGCTCCCTCGTCGTAGTCCACCGCGATGTCCTCGAAGAACGGGACGAAGCTGATGTCGGTGAGCGGCTCCTCGTGGTCCTTCACGTGCGAGTAGCTCTTGGTCGAGCCGTCGTGGTCGTTGAACGTCACGCAGGGGGAGAGCACGTCGATCATGCACGTCCCCTTGTGACTGAGCGCGGCCTTGAGGATCGACAGCAGCTGCTGCTTGTCGCCCGAGAACGACCGCGCGACGAAGCTCGCCCCGAGCATGATGGCCAGCGCGCACGTGTCGATGGGCGGCAGGTCGTTCACCACCCCGTTCTTGAGGATCGAGCCCACGTCGGCCGTCGGTGAGAACTGCCCCTTGGTGAGGCCGTAGCAGCCGTTGTCTTCGATCACGTAGAGGATCGGCAGGTTGCGCCGCATCAGGTGCACGAACTGGCCGATCCCGATGGCGCCGGTGTCGCCGTCGCCGCTGATGCCGACGGCGATCAGCTTGCGGTTGCCCAGCACCGCACCGGTGGCCACCGACGGCATGCGCCCGTGCACGGCATTGAAGCCGTGGGAGGCGCCGAGGAAGTAGGCGGGGCTCTTGCTCGAGCACCCGATGCCCGACAGCTTGATCACCTGGGCCGGGTCGATGCCCATCTCGAAGAACGCGTCGATCAGCCGCTCGGAGATGGCATTGTGCCCGCACCCGGCGCAGAGCGTCGTCTTCGATCCGCGGTACGGCACGACTTCGAGGCCGATCCGGTTCGTCTTCTTGCCAGGGACTGGGGTCGTTGGCGTGGACATGGCAGGCGCTCTCAGGACTGGCCCCGCCCCTCCTGGGCGAGGATCTCGTCGGTGATGGTCCGGGCGTCGATGGGCAGCCCGTTGTAGTGGCGCACGCTGCGCAGCTTTGCCAGGCGCTCGACGGCGAGGTCGAGCCGCATGAGCCCAAGCATCTGCGCGTCGCGATTCTGATCGATCACGTAGACCCGGTCGTGCCGGTCGATGAACGCGTCGAGGTCGGCCGTGAACGGGTACGCCGTGAGGCGCAGGTACGACGTCCTGAGGCTCGCCTCGCATGCCAGCTGGTCGCGACTCTCCGTGACCGCCCAGTGGGAGGTGCCATAGGCGATGACCCCGATGCGTGCCTGCCCGTCGATCGTGACCTCGGGCCGCGGCACGAGGTTCCTCGCTGTTTCGAACTTCCGGCCGATCCGATCCAGGTTTCGCACGAAGTCGTCGGGCCGCTCACTGTACTGCGCCTGCTCGTTGTGCCCCGATCCGCGCGCGAAGTACGACGGATTGCCGTCGAGGGGCAGCGTCCGCCACGCCACCGCGTCGCCGTCCACATCCTTGTAGCGGCCCCACTCCCCCATCTTGGCGAGCGTCTCGGGCGTGAGCACCTTGCCCCGCACGGGCGCCGCGGTCGGATACTCGAACGGCTTCGACATCCACGTGTTCATGCCGAGGTCGAGGTCCGACATCACGAAGACGGGGGTCTGCAGCTG
>JAFNAJ010000508.1 GCA_017860085.1 Acidobacteriota bacterium
CACGCACCGTATCTTACTTGATACGCCGTGCCATGTGCGATGTCAAACCCACGGGGCAGCGCGCCCGCCCCGTCGGCCACAAAGGGGCCTCTGGTCCCCTCGACGGTTCAAGGGAACAAGACGAGCGGGGCCGGCCGAGAGTTCTCCAGCCTGGGCCTCACTCAAGGCTGACCGACCCTCAGAATCCGTCCCAGGCCGAGTTGCCCGAGTTGACGGTCGAACGCGGGCACCTCGGTCTCGTAGAACGCCGAAAACCGGCTCTTGACCCCTTCCAGCCGCTTCGCCAGCTCCGCATACACCTCGCGCTGGGCCGCCGTCGGCGGGAAGTCGGCATTGCCCGCCACATCGCCGCCCCCCGACACGACCTCGGCCTGCAGCCACAGCAGCTTGAGGTAGAGCTTCAGCTCGCCCCGGAACGATTTGAGGTCGCCCTCCGCGAGGGTCGGCTGCAGCAGGTCGTCCTCGATCGCCCGGGCCTTGGCGTCCATCGCGACAATGGCGTCCACCGCGGCCTTTCGCGCGGCGCCTTGACCCATCATCCGCCTGAGCATCTCGAGCTGCTGGCGGGTCGACTCCAGTTCGTTCACCATGTCCACCACGGTATTGATGTCGCGGTAGATCGTCATCGCCAGGGCCGTGGTCTGGGCGACGTCGGCCGCCGTGCCGGCCGTGTTCGGGTCCTTCAGCACCGTGACCCGCTCGGTGACCTGCGCGTCCCCAGCCCGCAGCCGAATGGTGTAGTCGCCGGGCGCGACCAGTGGACCGCGTTTCGGCGCATCGATGCCGTAGTACGCGATGCCACGGCTGTCCTGGCCAACGAAGCGCTTCTCTCGCCAGATGTTCGGGTTCCCCTCGGGTGTGGTCCGCAGGGCGATCTCACGCGTCGGCTCGTGACCGAGATCCCACCACACACGGTTGAGGCCTGCCCGGTTGGTGCCGCGGACCGTGCGGATGGGCTTGCCGTCGTCACCGAGCACCTCGACGTCGACCCGGGCCTCCCTGCCGTCATCCCCCTTCACGGGCGCCGAGAGCCAGTAGGTGATCGAGGCCCCGTAGTTCGGGTTGCGGCCGATGCTGGTGCCCGCCGGCGCCAGGTCGCGGCGCGTCGTTGGGCGGAAGCGGTACGCCGGTCGGGGCGCAAAGAGGTGCACGGCCTTTGCCCGCACGGCCGGCGTCAGCTGCTGCAGCGGCGTGATGTCGTCCATGATGTAGATGCCGCGCCCGTAGGTGCCGACCACCAGGTCGCCGAACTGCTCCTGGATGGTGAGCCAGTGGACCGGCGCGTGTGGCAGGTTGTTCTGCAGCAGCTCCCAGCTGGTCCCCGCATCGAACGAGACGTAGACGCTGTTCTCGGTTCCCGCGTAGAGCAGGTCCTTCCGCTTCGGATCCTCGCGGACGACGTGGGTGTAGCTGAAGACGCTCTTCGGAATCCCGGCCGAGATGCTGCGCCAGGTGCGGCCGTAGTCGCGCGTCACGTACAGGTGCGGGTCGCGACCGTTCACCTGGTGAAAGTCCACGGCGATGTAGCAGGTGCCCGGGTCGAAGCGCGACGGCTCGACGCTGCTCACCGTCCCCCAGGGCGGCAGCCCCGTGATGTTCGACGTCACATTGGTCCAGCTGGCGCCGCCGTCGCGCGTCACCTGGACCAGGCCATCATTCGTGCCCGCCCAGATCACCCCGCGCTCGATCGGCGATTCGGCGATGGCGAACACGACGCCGGCGTACTCCACCGACAGGTTGTCCACCGTCAGCCCTCCCGAATCCCCCATGCGGCTGCGATCGTTGAGCGTCAGGTCGGGGCTGATGACCTCCCAGGTCTGCCCACCGTCGCGCGTCCGGTGCACGTACTGGCTTCCCACGTACACCACGCCCCGATCGTGCGGCGAGATCGCGATCGGAAAGGTCCAGTTCATTCGCAGCTTGATGTCCCTGGCCGGTGCGCCCATCGTCCGCTCCGGCCACGGGCTCACGGTGCGCGCGTGGCCGGTCTTGCCGTCGAACCGCTCGACGACGCCTGCGTAGCACCCACCCCAGACGATGTCAGGATCGGTGGGGTCAGGCATGTTCCATCCGGTTTCGCAGCCAGCCGTCGACGTCCACTGCGACGGGTGGATGCCAAACCCCGTCAGGCTGTTGCTGGGCCCACGGAACGAGTAGTAGTCCTGCATCTGGCCGTACACCCAGTAGGGCACGCGGGTGTCCGTGGCCACGTGGTAGATCTGGCCGATCGGCAGGCGCATCAGGTTCCACTCGCGCCCGCGCGTGGTGCTGATCATCACGCCGAGGTCGTTGCCGATCATCAGGCGCGAGCCATTCGTGGGGTCCACCCACATGTCGTGGTTGTCGCCGCCCCAGCCGCGCAGTTGCTCGGCCGTCTCGCCACCGTCGTAGGTGACGCCCATGCCGTTCGAGGGGAAGTACACCTCGTTGGCGTTGTCGGGCATGACCAGCATCCGCGTGTAGTAGTGGGGCCGCTCGTTGAGGAGGCGGCTGTGGTTCACCACCCGCCACCGCTCGCCCCCATCGTC
>JAFNAJ010000100.1 GCA_017860085.1 Acidobacteriota bacterium
CGGCGGTTTGCCAAGGAGATGCATGCGCAGTTCCCGGGCAAGCTGCTCGCGTACAACTGCTCGCCGTCGTTCAACTGGCGAAAACACCTCAGAGACGAGGAGATTGCCGTCTTCCAGCGCGAGCTGGGCGCGATGGGCTACAAGTACCAGTTCGTGACGCTGGCCGGGTGGCACGCCGTCAATGTCACGATGTTCGAGTTGGCGCACGCGTACCGTGACGAGGGTATGCTGGCCTACTCGCGGTTGCAGGCACGCGAGTTCGATCTCGAGAAGGACCACGGGTACCGCGCGGTGAAGCACCAGTCGTTCGTGGGCGCGGGCTACTTCGACGACCTGACGCAGGTGATCATGGGGGCCGAGAGCTCGATCACCGCGATGAAGGGGTCGACCGAGGAAGAGCAGTTCGACGAGTCGACCCCGGACTTCACCGAGGCCGAGGTCCATCACGTGGGTAGTGGCGAGTTGAAGAAGGTGCCACCGCCGCAGGAGCTGGTGCACAAACCTTAGCTTCGGTGTTCGGCGCTCGGGACTTGGGGCGCGGGGACTGGCCGTATGTGCCAGGTCGCCGCGCCCTTGGTCTTTCGACCCGGATCCTCGGACGTCGTCGCGTAGAATCGGGTCGGTGCTTCGACCATGACCGAGGTGTTCCGGCAGGTCTATGACCCCGCTGGCGGCAGCGTCCTGCTCTCGGCGCTGGTCGCTGCCTTGCCCCTGGCTGTGCTGGCGGTGCTCCTCGCCGTGCTGCGCGTCGGCCCGTGGAGGGCGGCCATCGCCGGCGCGGCGACGGCGTTCGCGCTGGCCTGGCTCGTGTGGGACATGCCGCTCGGTCTGGCAGTGGCCGCCGCCACACACGGCATGGCCTTCGGCCTCTGGCCCATCAGCTGGGTGGTCGTCAGCGCGCTGTTCTTCTACAACCTGTCGGTGGCCAGTGGCGACTTCGACGTGATTCGGCGCGTGCTCGCGCGACTCACGGGCGACCGCCGCATCCAGGTGCTGCTCGTGGCGTTCGCGTTCGGCGCCCTGATTGAGGGCATCGCCGGCTTCGGGGCACCGGTGGCGATCACGGCGTCGATGCTTGCGGGCCTCGGTTTCGAGCGGGTCACGGCGGCGACCTTGGCGCTGATTGCGAACACGGCGCCCGTGGCATTCGGGTCGATCGGAATACCGGTCACCACACTGGGCGGCTTGCTCGCCCCGCTCCTCGGGCGGGAGGTTGAGCCAACGACGCGAGCCCTGTCGGCGATGGTGGGGCGCCAGCTTCCGGTCTTCTCGATGCTGGTTCCGGCCTACCTCGTGGTGCTGCTGGCTGGGTGGAGACAGATGGTCGAGGTGCTCCCGGCCGTGCTCTCGGCGGGCCTGAGCTTCGCCCTGGTCCAGTTCCTCGTCTCCAACTACATAGGTCCAGAGCTCACCGACATCCTGGCCTCCCTCGCGTCGCTGGGGGCAGTGGCGCTGCTGCTGCGCGTGTGGCGACCCAGGGAGGTCGTGTCGTCCCCTGGACAGGAACGCCCGGTGTCGCTCGAAAGCGATGGCGTGTTCGACACGCGCCGCCGTGCCATGCGGGCCTTCGGCACTTACGGGATCCTCGTCGGGGTCGTGCTGTTGGGCCAGGTCGGCAACTTCGGCGCCTTCCGCGAGGTGCGGCCCCCCCTCAACGTGACGGCCGTGTTGCGGTGCGGCCAGCCGGGCAACCGGTTGTGCCCCGAGCCGTGGATTGGGACATCCAGTCCCGACAGCTCGGGCGCGTTCCGTTTTCCCGTCTGGGATTTCTCGTGGCCCGGTTCGTTCACGATGGACCGGGGCCGCCCCAGTCCGCGCGTCCGGCGAGAACCGCCCGTGGTGAGCGAGTCGACGCCCTACCCGCTGACGTTCAGGCTCGATTTCCTGGCGACGGCCGGTACGCTCGTGCTCCTCGCTGCGGTCGTCGCGTTCGTGCCCATGATGATCGCAGGTACCCGACCACGGACGTTTGTCGACGTGTTCGGTCGAACGCTGTGGCAGCTTCGCTTACCTATTGTGACCATCGCCTGCATCCTCTCGATTGCGACGGTGATGAACTACTCGGGGATGACCTCGTCGATGGCGCTGGCCCTGGCGGCCACGGGCGTGCTGTTTCCCTTCTTCTCGGCCTTTCTCGGCATGCTCGGTGTCTTCCTCACGGGGAGCGACACGTCGTCGAACACCCTCTTTGGTCCGCTCCAGGCGACAACAGCGAAGGTCTCGGGGCTCGACCCGGTGCTGATGGCCGCCACCAACAGCTCGGGTGGCGTGATGGGCAAGATGATCAGCCCGCAGAACCTCTCGGTCGGGGCCGCCGGTGTCGGCGCGGTCGGCAGCGAGGGGGTGATCCTCCGTCGCGTGATCGGGCACAGCCTGCTGCTCACCGCGTTGGTCGGGCTCCTCGCAATGCTGCAGGCGTACGTCTTCCCCGGCATCGTCCCCGCGCTCTGAGGGCCTACTGCCCCTGGCTCGTCGGCGGCGCCTTGCCCAGGACGAAGCGGTCGAACCAGGCAAGGTTCGCCCGGGCGGCATCGAGCGTCATCCTGGGCTCGGTGAACCCGTGCGGCTGTCGCGGGTAGACGGTCATCTTCGTCGTGACGCCCTGCCGCTTCAGCGCGTTGTAGAACTCGTACCCCTGCGAGATTGGCACGCGCAGGTCGGCGTCGCCGTGCTGGATGAGCGTCGGCGTCGTCACGCCCTTCGCGTTGAGCACGGGCGAGTGCGTGCGCCAGGCGTCGAACACGTTCCAGAACTCGCCCCCGAAGTAGTCCGGAATGAAGCCGGGAATGTCGGCCGTGCCGGTGAAGCTCACGAGGTTGGTGACGGCAGCGCCCGCAGACGCTGCCTTGAAGCGCGACGTCTGCGTCACAGTCCAGGAGGTCATGAACCCACCGTAGCTCCAGCCCATCACGCCGAGCCGGTCGCCGTCGGCGACACCCATCCCGATCACGTGGTCGACGCCTGCCATCAGGTCGCGATGGTCGCCGCCGCCCCAGTCGGCGCGGTTGGCGTGACGGAACGCCTTGCCGTAACCGCTGCTGCCGCGTGGGTTCACGCGCAGCACCGCGTACCCGCCCGCCGCGAACGTGGCGATCGGGTACTGGCTGGCCACGCCGATGAAGCCACTCACGAAGACGCCGGCAGGGCCACCGTGCACCACGAGGAGCATCGGCACGCGGATGCCGCGCTGGTACCCGACGGGATAGGTGAGGATGCCTTCGATCGCCTGCCCGTCGGGCGCCTTCCAGGTGACCACCTCGCTCCGGCCGAGCGGAGCCTCGATGGCGGGCTGCACGCGACTCACCTGCACCGGTGCGAGCCGATCCCCGATCCTGGCAACGAACGCCTCGGGCGGCCTGTCGTAGTCCTGCGACATGAATCCCACGTGCGTGCGCGTCGTGTTCAGCGACGTCGCGCCGACGTGGACCCCTGACGTCGCCATCGCAAACGGCGCACCCCCGTCCGCCGGGACCGCATAGAGCGTGGGGACCGTCCGGGCGGTTTCCGTGACGAGGATGCGCGACCCGTCGGCGGTCCACCCCACCATGGTCGCGTTCTCGTCGGGCGTCGCGGCGAGTGCCCGGGGGGGGCCGCCCGTCGCCTCCACCACGTGCACGGTGTCGCCGCCGGGCCACGACGGCGGGTTCTCGGACGCGATGAACGCGATGCGCCGGCCGTCTGGCGAGAAGTCGGGCTCCCCTTCGGCTGCCGGCGAGCTCAGCAGCGGGCGGACCGCGCCATCGGTCAGCGAGACGACTGACAGATCCGCGGCTGGCCAGTCGTTGGGCGAGGGCGTCGGCTGGTGCGAGAACGCGATTGCGGTTCCGTTGGGCGCCCAGTCGAACGTCGTCACGGCGTAGTTTCCGGTGGTCAGCACCCGCGCGGCGCGCTTGCCCTGCGCGTCGGGCTCCACCGGCTGCACGTAGAGCCGCACCTGCTTCACGTTCTCGTCCATCGTGCGCCAGTCGCGCTTCTCCTTGTCGGCCTTCTCCTCGTCGTCGGTCCGCGGGTCGGTCATGAGGAAGGCGATCGACCTGCCGTCCGGGGCCCACTCGAACCGCGAGACGTCGCCCTTCTCGTCGGTGACCTGCTCGGCCTCGCCGCCGCGCAGGCTGATGCGCCAGACGTTGGCCTTGCCGCTTCGTGCGCTGATGAACCCGAGCCAGGCCCCGTCGGGCGACCAGCGCGGGCCAGTGGCCGATTTCTCGCCCCGCGTCAACTGCCGGCTGCCAGAGCCGTCTGCCGCAGCGACGTGGACGTGCGACAGCCACTCGCTTCTCTCGCCCGCCATCACGGCCTCGGCCACCACGAAGGCCACCTGCGCACCGTCGGGTGACGGCACGACGGAGGTGACGCGCTTGATCGTCATCTGCAGCTCGGGTGTCCAGGTCGGCGTCGTGCTCTGAGGCTGGGTCTGCGCCAGGGCGACTCCGCCCAAAACGACCATCGCCGCCAGCGAGCTCCCCATGTGCATCGGAATCCTCCGGGTCATTTCTGCGATCGTGCCTCGACGCGCAGACGCGTCGCGGCAGTGGCGTCGCTTGCAGGCTAATGCTTGGCGGTGCTCGCCGGTGCCCCGCCGCTGTTCCGCTCCGAGATGATGCGCCCGTAGGGAGACGAGCGCCCCAGTCGCTCGAACGACTCGTAGGCGACGGCCGCGATGCGGCTGATGACCGCCTCGGCTGCTCGCTCGTGTGCGGCGTAACTCGTCATCACCGCGACCACGAACGGCCGACCCGTGGCGTAGACGATGCCCGCGTCGCACCGCACGCCCTCGAGCGCGCCAGGCTTGTTGGCGATGCGCACGTCGTCGGGAATCAGTTCCGGGATTGGGCTGTCCTTGCCGAGGCTCAGGATCTTCAGGAAGTCCTCGGTGGCCAGCGGGCCGAGGACCTTGCCGCGGTAGATGGCCTCGAGCAGGTCGACCAACTCGCGCGGGGTCGCAACGTTCTCACGGCCGGCGCGGGCCGCATCGAGGTCCAGCATCTTCCGCTGCAGGCGTGTCTTCTCGAGACCGAGACCGGCGAGCAGTTCGTTGACGTTGGCCATGCCGAGCCGCTCGATGAGCACGTTCGTGGCGGCGTTGTCGCTGACGGCCACCATGAAGGTGCCGAGGTCACGGTTCGTCACCCGCGACACGCCATCGGTCAACCCTTCCATGATGAAGCTGTCGGCCACGAGGTCGGCCGTGCGGAACGTGTAGGGATCGGTGAGCCGCGCTTTGCCGGGCACGCCGGCGGCAGCCCGTTCCGACTGGCGGTAGAGCTCGGCGAGGACGGCAATCTTGATCGTGCTCGCCGTCGGGAAGACCTCGTCGGCGTTGTGCAGGATGCGCCGTCCCGAAACCAGGTCGACGACCGCCACGCCGAGCACGCCGTCGAAGGCGCGGTCCTCGGCCGCGATGGCGGTCTCGATCTTGCCGAACAGCAGCTCCTCCTTCGTGGAAACGGCCGTGTCCGGCTTCGCCTGGGCGAAGCTCGTGGCGGTGACGCCGAGGAGGACGACCGCAGCGAGGCAGGCGATCCGGGACGAGACCGATGAAGCAGCAAGTCGGACAGGCGCGCGCATGGGCGAACGATAGGCCGCGCGGACACCGCGGGTCAACCAGTGGGGCCGTACTGACCCTGAGGCGTCGAGACTGCGCCGGTCACTCGGCTTCGGTTCTTGGTTCCGGCGCTGATGGCGCGCCCGCCGGTCGCGAAGTTGTGCGTCAGCGTGCGGCCGACGCTCGACCCCGATTGCCGGCGGGCTCGCGCGAGAGTACACTCGGGCTCAGCCGCTCCGCCCAAGGAGAGCCCGTGCTTGCCGCCACCCTGCAGATCAGGAGCGAGGAAGGCGACCGACGGGTGCCCATCGACAGGCCCCAGTTTCGAATCGGCCGCAGCCAGGACAACGAACTGGTTCTGGACTCGTTCGAGGTCTCGCGCCATCACGCGCTGATCACCCTGGAGGACGCCTGCTTCGTCCTTCGTGACCACGCCTCGAAGCTGGGCACGTGGGTCAATGGTGAGCGCGTTGCCGAGCGGACGCTGGCGCCCGGCGACCGGATCCGGCTTGGTGGGGCAGGCGGTGTCAATCTGGTGTTCGAGCAGGGCTCGACCCGCGTCTCCATCCCCCATCGCGCCTCTGCAACGAGCTCCGCCATCGTCAACGTGGGGCATGTGGCAGCATTGCTTGCCGGGTTGCGCGCGCTCGGTGGCAGCCGCGTGCTGGACGATGTGCTGGCGCTCGTGCTCGACGCGGCTCTCGTCGTCAGCGAGGCCGAGCGCGGCTTCATAATGCTTGCAGGCCGTAGCGGCGCGCTCGAGTTCAAGCTCGCGCGGGGCTGCGGTGGCGTCACGCTGCCCGACTCGGATTTTCGCAGCCACCGTGTGCCCGAAGACGTGTTTGCGACCGGCCATGCGCAGTACTTCGTCGACTTCCCCGAGGAAGTGCCGGATCCCGACCAGCGGGCCTCAGTCGCTCTGCAGTTGGGGACCGTCTCGTGTCTCCCGCTCGTCGCCTTCGAACTGGTGGACCGAACGACCGACCTTGGCCGGGAACGTCGCATCGGCGTGCTCTATCTCGACAGCCGAAAGAAGGGGCGGCTGATGTCGACGGCCACCAGGTCGGCCCTCGAGGCGCTGGCAACCAACGCCGCGATCGCCATCGAGAACGCACGGCTGTACCGCGAGACGATGGAGAAGGCGCGGCTGGAGCACGAGATGCGGGTGGCGGCGGAGATCCAGCGCCTGCTGCTGCCACGGGCCCCGCACGCAGGTCGGTACTGCGAGGCGGTGGGCTTCACCATCCCAAGTCGCTCGATTGGGGGGGACTTCTTCGACTACCTGGAGATCGGTGGCGAGCGGTTCGTTTTCGCACTGGGCGATGTGGCGGGCAAGGGGCCTCCCGCGGCGCTACTGAGCACGCTGGTCCTGGGAATCCTCGCGGACCGACGTCGTGACTCGCGGTCGCCTGCCGAGACGGTGTCGCGCGTGAACGACGCACTGGCCTTGCGTTCAATCGAGGCGCGGTACGTGACGCTGCTCTGTGGTCAACTGACGCCCGACGGTCGGCTCGCCTACTGCAATGCCGGCCACAGCCTGCCGCTGCTGGTTGGCCCGGTTGGCGTGCGTCGGCTGCAGGTCGGAGGACCCCCGGTCGGAATGTTCGAGGCGGCTCGGTTCGACGAGGAGGTCCTCGTGCTGACCGCAGGTGACCGACTGATCGTGTACACCGATGGGGTGTCGGAGGCGCGCAACGGCGCCGATGAGGAGTTCGGCGAGCAGCGCATCGTCGAGGTGGCGGAATCGAGTCCGGATGCCGATCCGGCCGGGCTGGTCGCAGCGCTCAAAGCACGTGTGCAGGCCTTTGCTGCCGGCGTGCCTCAGAACGATGACATCACGGCGTTGGTCGTCGCCTATCGGCGCACTCGACCGGCGGGTCTTGAATCTCCACAGAACCCGCGAATCAGGACCTAGCTCTTGTGCTGATACACTCAGCCAAACCATGCACCCCCATCTGCAGCAGGCGCTCGACGCCATCGAGCAGGCGACGGCCGGTCTCACGGTGGAGCACATCACGCGCCCCGTGCCGGGGAAGTGGTCGGTGGCCGAGATCCTCGACCACCTGAGGCTCGCCTTTGCCTTCAGCGCTCAGGCGCTCGAGCGCGTGGTCGAAAGTGGCCCGCCGAAGGTTCACCGGCCACGCGCATTCCAGTGGCTCGCGCGCACCCTGGTGATCGACGTTGGTTACTTCCCGAGAGTCCGCGCGCCCGAATCGGCCACCCCCGACGGTTCGGTGCCGCCGGAGCGCATCCTCGACGCGACCCGTGAGGCCCTGGTCGCCGTCGACGCAGCGTTGACGACGGCTGCGGTCCGGCTGGGCGAGGACACGCTCGTCCTGAAGCACCCGTATTTCGGTGGGCTCAGCCCGAGGCAGTGGCGCAAGTTCCACTGGCGCCACACGGTGCACCACATGGAGCAGGTCCGCCAGCGGGTTCGCGCCTGAGACCCCGATCATGCTGGAGAAGGTCAG
>JAFNAJ010000509.1 GCA_017860085.1 Acidobacteriota bacterium
TTCGACCTGACCATCACGAATCCCGGCGGCCACAGCTCGCGTCCCCGCGCCGACAACGCCATCTACCAGCTCGCACGCGCCCTGCAGGAGGTGGAGGCGTACCGGTTTCCCGTGATGGCCAACGACCTCACCCGTGCCTACCTCGGGGCCGTGGGGCGGGCGCAGGACGGCGAGGTCGGCGCGGCGTTGCGGCGGTTCGCGGCCGACCCGAAGGACGCGGCCGCTGCGGACCTCCTGTCGCGCTCGCCGGAGTTCGTCGGGACGACGCGCACGACGTGTGTGGCGACGATGCTCGAGGCCGGCCATGCCGAGAACGCGCTGCCGCAGACCGCCAGGGCCACGGTCAACTGCCGCATCTTCCCGGGCGTCCCGGTCGAGACCGTGCGCGACGCGCTGGTGGCGGCAGTTGCGGACCCGGGCGTGCGGGTCACGACCCGCGACAACCCAGAGGCGAGCCCGGTGTCCGAGATGCGGCCCGACGTCATGGCGGCGATCGAGCGCGCCGTGCATCGGCACTACCCGGGTGTGCCCGTGGTGCCGTACCTCGAGTCCGGCGGCACGGACGGCAAGGTGTATCGCCTGGCTGGCATCCCCACGTTCGCCAGCTCGGGGCTGTTCACGAAGCCGTCGGAGATGTACGCCCACGGCCTCGACGAGCGGCTGCCGGTCAAGTCCTTCTACGAAGGCCTCGACCACATCTACCGGCTCGCCGTGGAGCTCGGCGGGGCGAAGGAGCCGGCAGCGGCACCTCCGGTGCGCCTCGACGCGCGGGTGCGCGCCGGCCTCGCCGTACGCAGAAACTGAAATCGACTCCGACCCGCTCGGACTACGCGCTCCCGACCGAGAACAGCTACTTGATCGTGAACAAGAACCTGGTGGAGTTGTGCGCGCTCCTCTCGAGCGCCCAGGCAATGGTCATCGGCGGCCAGGCGCGGCGGATTCCGGGCGCAGGATGAGCACGGCCGCCATGCTGCCCTTGTTGAGGAACGTCACGATTTCGATGGCTTCGTCAGGCGTGCAGCCGAGCAGGAACTTGATCTCCGCGTCGCGCTTGTTCGAGTCAATCGTGCACACGACACCGGTGACGACGGCCGGCCGCATGGACCCGATCCAGACGTCGATCCCAGCGCCGTCGCCAGCCGTCGTGCCCTCGAGGTACCCGTAATCGATCGGATAGACGGCCTCGACGATCTTCGGGTGCGCGGAACCCTTCGGCCTGTCGATGACAGGCCGAGACGTCGCGACCAATCGATCGACGGCGGACCAGAACCTGCTGGACGAGATCCCACTCAGTGCTTCCTGCATGGCCGCCTCGTCGGGCGTGTGCGCGTCGTGGGCGACCCTCGAATCTCGCAGCCCTTTACACGAGCCGGCCCTTCGGTCGGCAACGCAACTACCTCGGCACTCGGCCCCGCCACCGGAGGAACCACCGCATGCACCGGTGCGCAACGTCCACCGGCTCGCAGTACATCAGCGGGCATCCGCCGACGATGCACTGAATCCGCCGCGCCTCACACTCGCGGATCGCCTCGTTCGACACGCTTCCCTGGCCGAAGGACCGGTGGAACCACACGCGCCCGACCCCGAACTCGCTGCACTGCCTCACGAGCGACGGTGCAACACGCGGGTGCGTCGCAACGATGAGGCCGTCGACCCGTCCAGGGATCGAGGCCAGATCGGGGAAGCACTCGACCCCCTCGGCCTGCGAGGCGTTCGGGTTGATCGGGATCGCCTCGTACCCGCTGTCGCGCAGCTTCCGGTAGATCGCGTTGGCGGGCTGGCGTGCGTCGCGGGACACGCCCGCGACGGCGATTCGCCTTCCCCGGAGAAACTCAGCGACTGCTTCAGGTAACGTCGTCATCGCACGCCCACCTTCGGCCACCGGGGCCGGCGGCGGCGCCCAGGTGGATCCTCGCGAAGCGGCGGGGTCGCGACGGTGGCGAACGACACGCGCGGCCACCCGCAAGGCCCGGATTTCACGGCTTGGCCTTGTGGGCCTCAAGCTCGATCTCGATCATGAACTCGGGCAGGGCGAGCCCTTTCACCTCGAGCCAGGTGCCGGTCGGAAACTGCTTCGTGTAGATGGTGTTGCGGTAGGCGGCCGCCTTGAGGAACTCCGCCATGTTCGTCGTGTAGACGTTCTCGACGATCACGTCGTCGAACGTGTAGCCGTAGTGCTTCAGCACCTTGTCGAGATCGGCGTACGCGTTCTTCATTTGCTGCTCGAGATCGCCGACGGCCGTCGGGGTTCCCTTGTCGTCCATGCTGACGGCACCCGAGATCTTGATGTCGTCCCCAATCTTGACCGCGTGCGTGTACCCGTAAGCCTTCTCGACCTCGGGCCGCAGCAGGAAATATTCGGGCGCTGCCGTCCGGGCCGGTTCCTTCGCGGGGTCCGACGCGGTCGTGGAGGGTCCGGAAGCGGTGCAGGAGCAGAGGAAGGAAGTGCTCAGCAAGGCAGCGGTCAGCATGACGTTCCTGGTCATTGGCGTTCGTCCTCCTTGGGTCGATTCGATGCCGCC
>JAFNAJ010000101.1 GCA_017860085.1 Acidobacteriota bacterium
CGCGGTTTCGTGGTGCTCTCGGTGAACTACCGACTCGGGATTGGCTACGGCTACGAGTTCCACCAGCCGGCAGCCGCTGGCGCACGCGGGGCGTCGGAATACCTCGACGTCAAGGCTGCGGCCGAGTACCTGCGCACGCTGCCGCAGGTGGATGGTTCGCGGGTCGGCATCTACGGCGGCTCGTACGGCGGCTACCTCACGGCGCTGGCGCTGGCCCGCAATTCAGACCTCTTTGCCGCGGGCGTGGACATCCACGGCGTGCACGACTTCACGAGTCGAGGGTCGGGCTCCGGCGCGGCGCTCATCTCGGCGGTGGCCGAGGCCACCCGCATCGAGAAGGGCGACCGTGAACGGGCACTCGAGGTGGCCTGGCAGTCGTCGCCCGTGTCAGCCATCGCCACGTGGAGATCGCCCGTGCTGCTCATTCACGGTGACGATGACCGTAACGTGCGGTTCAGCCAGACCGTGGACCTGGTGCGGCGCCTCGACGCCGCGGGCGTGCGCTACGAGGAGATCGTGGTGCCCGACGACACGCACCACTGGATGCGTCACGCCAATGTGTTGAAGGTCCACACGGCCACGGCTGGCTTTTTCGAGCGCGTGCTTCGCGCAGCGAAGCCGTAGCTGACGAGACCCCTCCATGGAGCCGGACGACTCGCTCTCCCCACCACCCAGGCCCCGAGCATCGATCGTGCGAGGCGTCATCGTGGTCCTGGCGCCAGCGGTCGTGTTAATCGCGATCGTGGGATTCCTGTTCTGGCCGCTGCACCACGACTGGGGAGCAGGCGAAATCGGCACCCCCGAGCACCGCCTCTCGGTCCATCTGAAGACCCGCTGGCAGGGCGGTCGCCTCGACTACATCTTCACCGTGCACGCCACGCCCGCCGATCTGGCCCATTACAGCAACCTGACGTTCCTCGTGCAGGACGAGGAGGGCTTCAACCTGTTCCAGCGCGAGATCGACGTAGAGAAGGAACTGGCGCCAGGCGAGGCGCATCGAGGGGAGAAGCGCGACTTCGTCTTACGAGACTCTGCGGCGCTCGGACCGATCGCCTACTGCCAGTCGGCCCAGTGGTCGGCAGGGTTTCTCGAGCGCTGACGAGCGCCACGTGTTCAGGCGCGGGTGCCGCCAGACGCGCCCAGGTTGCCAACCCACGGCAGATGAGCCGGCAGCGGGATCCCCAGCCGAGCGGCGAGCGCGGCAAACCGCGGATCGTCGCGCAGCGGGTCGGCCGCGGGCAGCAGGCCGAACCAGAACAGGCGGCTCTCTCGGGCCTCACAGCTCAGGTCGAGCCACTGGAAGGCCCGGTCCACGTGCCCGAGGCCGGCCTCGACCAGCGCAAGGGCACTCGCCGGCACGTGCTCTCGCTCGCGACGTGCCGCCAACTCGGTGAGCGCCGTCGTCGCCGGCTCCACCCGGCCGGCACGTCCAAGCGCGTGCGCGAGGAATCCGATTGACACCGCGTCGGCGGCCAGGCCGCGAGCCTCCGCGAAGAGGTCCACGGCATCGCCCCATCGCTCGTCAGCCCCGAGGAGCCACCCCCGCACGTAGCGGGCGAGCACCGAGTTTGGATGGCGCTGGAGTGTCGCCTCCGCCTGTTGCTCGGCCCGCAGGCGTTCCCCAGCCAGCAGGTAGAGCCACCCCGTCGTGCTCAACGTCATTTCCGAGAGCGGGTCGACCGCACACGCGGCCTCGGCGTGCTGCAGCGCGGACACGCGATCGGCACGGACCGTCAGGAGGAAGAGGCCGTACGACGTCCGGGCCAGCTCGCTGCTCGGGTTGAGGTGAATCGCGTGCAGGAACTCCTCTTCGGCGCCGTCGAACTCCCACTCGTGCAGCCACCGGGCGAACGCCAGCGCGACGTGCCCATGACTCAGCGAGCGGTCGAGCGACAAGGCGATCGTCGCTGCCTCGCGAGCGCGCGGGAAGACCTCGCTGCCAGGCGCGTGTCCCCAGAAACCCAGCGCGGCGAGGCAAGTGGCCATGGATTCGTGTGCCGGCGCGTACGACGGATCCGCCTCGATGGCCTGCTGCAGGTGGCGAATCCCAGCCTGGAGCGTGTCGCGCGTCGCCGTGTTCATCACCCGGCGGGCCTTGACCAGCGCCAGGTGGGCCACGGGATCGACCAGGTCGACGTGGGCGCTCGGCGGAGGCGCGCCTGGTTGGAGCGCCGCCCGCACTGCGTCGGCGACGCTCGCGGCGATGTGCCGGTGCGCGCGTGACAGGGGCTTCGCCGCGTCCTCGTAGGTCTCACCCCAGACCTGCCGTTCGTCAGGATCCAGCTCGATCAAGCCAGCCGTCACCTTGACGCGTTCGCCGTCGCGCAAGACCGTGCCGGCCACGACTGCACCGACGTGCAGTTCCGCCCCGATGTCAAGCAGCGAACGGCTCGATCCCTTCAGATGGCGCACTGACTGCCGCGAGATCACGCGCAGGCCAGGCACCCGGCTGAGCTCGGTAATGATCGCGTCGAGGAGTCCCTCGGCAAACTCGTCGTCTGCGGCGTCGCGAGACAGCGTGTCGAAGGGCAGCACGGCGACCCGTGGGTGCGAGCTGGACGGGCACGGCCAGACGGGTGCGACGAGCCGATAGCCACGCTTGGAGACCGTCTCGATGAACCGCGCGGGTCGGTCCACGTCCCCGAGCGACACGCGCAGCTCCGCAACGGCCTTCGACAGCGACGACTCGCCGACGAAGCGGCCGTGCCACACCTGGTCGAGCAGTTCGTCCTTGGAGATCACGTCGCCGGCGTGGGCCGCCAGCAGCGTCAGCAGGTCCATGACCAGGGGCCGGACGTGCACGGTCCGTGGACCGTCACTGAGGCAGCAGGCGTCGGTCTGGACAGTCCATGGACCGACGCCGAACCGAGCGCCGAGACCGCCGGGCGAACTCCGACCCATAGCCGTGGGCTGGGGGACGGCTGCAACCCTCGTCTCCTTCTACACCCGTCCTGCCCGTACTACAAGCGTCAAATCGCGCCATGTTCGGCCATGTCGCGACACCGGATGACCCCGCCCGCGAACCCACCCGAGGCGGTGTGGAAGGATTCAACGTCGCCCGGTAAGCAGGGCCGCGACTGTTGTCGTAGGTTGCTGTGAGCGCCGCGTCATCCCTGGCGCGGCACGCCGAAGGAGTGGTCTCATGGCGCGTGCGTTCGTCGTCTCGCTCTCGCTCCTCGTGGGCGCGATGGCCTCCCTTCCAGCGCAGACGACTCACCCAAACGTCAAGGAACTGGATGCGCAGGTCACCCGGTTCCTCGACGAGCGACGTGGCAGCTGGCGCGACATGAACGTGCCCGAGGCCGACGGCCGCCTGCTTCACGATCTCATTGTCGAGCACAAGTACCGCCAGGCCCTCGAGATAGGCACGTCGACCGGGCACTCGGGAATCTGGATGGCTTGGGCGTTGGCGAAGACGGGCGGCAGGCTGCTCACCATCGACATCGACGAGGGGCGGTACCGGGAGGCCGTGGCCAACTTCAAGGCCGCGGGGCTCGCCCCCTACATCGACGCACGGCTCGCGGACGCCCACGACCTCGTCCCGACCCTGGCTGGTCCGTTCGACTTCGTCTTCATCGATGCCGACAAGGACTGGTACACCACCTACGCGCGGAGTGTTCTGCCCAAGCTGCGCTCCGGTGGCTGCCTCACCGCCCACAATGTCTCGCCGAGGCGCCGGTGGTCGATGACCGGGGACTTCTACGAGTACATCACCGGCCTGCCGACCCTCGACACGAAGGTCGTCAACGGCGGGCTGTCGATCAGCTTCAAGCGTTAGGGTCGAGTACCTGCAGGAAGCGGTCGATGACGTGCGGGGGGAAGACGCCGCCGGCCTCGAGGACGCCGCGACGCTGACGAAGGCCCTCTGCCACCTCCGCGAACGATCGCGGCACCGGAGGCGAGGCTTCGTCCGACTCGCCAACGGCCGTACGCGCCAGCAGGTCGTCACTCACCACGCCGCGTCCGGCCAGCATCGACTGCGCGATGCCCGCCAGCAGCAGGTGCGGGTGCGCCGACCCGTCGGGCAGCCTGAATTCCACCGTCTCCGGACCGACGGCGCGCCCCTGGTCGTCGCGCGCCACGATGGGGATGCGCACCAGCGCCTTCCGGTTGTAGCGTCCCCACGACACGCGACTCGGGGCCTCCTTCGCCTGCTGCAGCCGGACGAACGAACTCGGCACGCGATTGCCGAACGCCATGAGCGCGGGTGCGCTGGTGACGAGTCCCGCGACGAGCCACGCCGCCTCCGTGGCCAGCGCACCGCTCGGGCCCGCCACCGAGCGGAAGGTGCCCGCGACGCGCGGCGCGAGGTGCACGTGCAGCCCGCTACCGGCGTGTCCCTGTCGCAGGATCGGGTCGAACCGGCAACGAAATCCGCGCTCGTGGGCCAGGTTGCGCAGCAGCCACTGCGCCAGCACCACGGCGTCGGCGGCGTCGGGCAGCGGCTGCAGCGCCAGCTCCACCTCGTGCTGCTCCCAGATGCGCTCGTCACCGTCACCCGGCTCGATGTATCCCACCTCGCTGTGCCCGTACTTGACCGGCACGCCAGTCTCGGCCAGCAGCACCAGCGCCCGTCGTCGCAGCTCCTCGCCGAACACGAACGGCGAACTTGCGTGATACCCACGCTCGGCCGACCCGTAGACATCGCCATCGCCGGGGCGCTTTCCCAGGAAGTACTCCACCTCGCCGAGCGCCAACAGTTCGACACCGGCCTCTGCGCTCACGCGCGCAGAGGCGCGCCGGACGATCGTATCGGGTGATTCGGGAAGGGGCGCGCCGTCGCGTCCGTCGTGCCCGCACAGCACTGCGAGCGTCGGCACGCGGGCAAACGGGTCGAGGAATGCCGTCGAGAGACGCGGACGCAGCACGACGTCCGACGCGGTGACCGCCACGCCGTGCGCGCCAAAGAGGCTCGACCCGTCGGCGCGTTCGCCGAAGGCGAGGATCTCTCGGACGTGGGCGCGGTCGCGCGGGACGAAATCCAGGGTCTTCAACCACCCGTCGCCGCCCACGTGGAGCAGGCTCACCAGCCTCAGGCGCTGGTCGTCGAACAGCGCCACGAGGTCGTCGATGGTCCACTCGTCCGGCGCGCGGCCGAGGAGCCGCATCAGCCGGCTGGCCGGCAACACGGCCGGCTCGCGGCCGGGTGCCCCCTGTGGGTCTGGAACGGGTATCACGCTGGTACGCACACGAAGGGCGCGGCGCGCGGGCCCGTGGCCCTCGCGTCACGCCCTCCGACGGTGGTGTTCAGACGACGGCTAGACGTTTTCCTTCTTGTGGCAGTCGGCGCACTTGACGGGCGCCTTCTTGGCCTCGTCCTTGGCGTGGCAGTCGATGCAGAGGCCCTTCTTCGCCATCGGGTCGTGGAAGGCGGCCTGCAGCTTCGTCTTCATCGGCGCCGCCGCCACCTTGGTGTGGCAGTCGGTGCACTTCTGGTTCGCGGTCTTGGCCGGCATCTCGGCCTTCGACGCGTGATGGCACGTGTCGCACTTGTCGCCCACGGCCTTGGCGTGCTTGGCGTGGTCGAACTTCACCCCGCCCATCGGCGCGCCCTTGAGGATGACGACACCAGGAGCCTTCTCGGCCTGCGCGAAGACTGCCGCCCCACTTGCAGCGATAGCCAGCGCCGCGATCGCCACGAGGACCACTGTCAAACGCTTCATACCGTCTCTCTCCTCCTGCGCCCCGCCTCTCGGCCGGCGCCCACTGGGGACCGTCAAAGGCTACATCCATCGGCATCTCGCTGTAAACAGGGTTCTCGGTTTCACAACCGGGACGGGTCCTGTCCGCGAGGTTGTGAAACCGGCTCGAAAGGTCCTGGGGCCCGAGGTTCTAAAGAACGCCCCGGGATGCTAAGGTTCTGGGGTTCGCCGAGCCCCCAGCCCGGAGATCTCCGATGACCGAACACGACCGTCGCGGATTCCTGAAAGCCCTCGGTGGCCTGTGCGCTGCCGCAACAGGCGTGGCCGCCGCTGGCGCGGGCCAGCCAGCCGGCGCCCAGCCAGCCGGTGGTGGCGGGGCCGCTGCCGGCCTGACGGCGCCGAAGCTCGACACGATCCGGTGGGGACTGATCGGGGTCGGCATCCGGGGCTCGTCGCACGTCGAGCAGTTGCTGCGGCTCGACAGCTGCGAGGTGACGGCCATCTGCGACATCCGCCCATCAGCCATCGCCAGGACACTCGAGATCGTCCGGAAGGCCGCGCGCCGCGACCCCGCGGTCATCGAGGGCCAGGCCGACGCGTATCGACGACTGCTCGACCGGTCGGACGTCGACGCGGTCATCATCTCGACGCCGTGGGAAGACCACGTGCCACAGGCCGTGCACACGATGCGCGCGGGCAAGCACGCGTTCATCGAGGTGCCGGCCGCCGTCACGATCGACGAGTGCTGGCAGCTCGTCGACACGGCCGAGGCGACCCGCCTGCACTGCATGATGCTCGAGAACGTCTGCTACGGCCGCGACGAGCTGCTGGCACTGCACATGTGCCGGCAGGGGCTCTTCGGTGACCTGACGCACGCGGAGGCCGCCTACATCCACGATCTTCGCTGGCAGGCCAAGGAGATCACCGAGGGCACGGGGAGCTGGCGTCTCGCGCACTACGAGAAGCGCAACGGCAACGTCTATCCCACGCACGGCCTCGGGCCGGTCGCACAGTACCTCAACGTCAACCGTGGCGACGCCTTCGCGCACCTCGTGTCGATGAGCAGTCCGGCGCTCGGCTATCGCGAGTATGCGGCGCGCGAGTTCCCGCCCGATCACCCGCGCAACCGGGCGAAGTATGTGTGCGGCGACATGAACTCGAGTCTCATCCAGACCGCACGCGGACGCACGATCCTCGTGCAGCACGACGTGACGACGCCACGGCCCTACTCGCGGCTCAACCTCATCCAGGGCACGAAGGGCGCCCTGGGTGGCTTCCCCACCCGCATCGCGATCGAAGGCCGCACCGACGTTCACGCGTGGCAGACCGACATGGTCCCCTGGTACCGCGAGTTCGATCACCCGCTGTGGCGCAAGGTCGGCGAGGTCGCCGCGAAGGCCGGCGGCCACGGCGGCATGGATTTCGTCATGCTCTGGCGCGTTGTTCAGTGCCTCCGCGACGGACTGCCGCTCGATCAGGACGTCTACGATGCCGCGAGTTGGAGCGTGGTCGCACCACTCAGCGAGCAGTCGGTGGCGCGCGGCGGCGCGCCCGTCGACTTCCCCGACTTCACGCGCGGCGCGTGGCGCTCGATGGCGCCGCTCGGCATCGTCAGCTGACCATCACATGAACCAGGCCAGGGACGGGCCACGGGGTCAGATCTTGATTATATGCACCTCAGGGTGAGCGACCCGTGCATAGAATCAAGATCTGACCCCCTGACCTACCCGTGGCCTTGGACTAAGGCCGCCCGGCGCGTCGGAGGAGCATGCTGATGGCGGCGACGGCGGCCGTCGCGATCAGGATGACCGAGACGACCCGTCCCCCGGTCGTTCGCACCGCGCCCAACTCGACGACGTCGAGCACCACGAGAGCGGCCAGGACGGCGACCACAAAGACAATGAGGGCGAGCGAGAGCGCGAGGGTTCGTGTCATCGAGTGACCTCGTATCGTGAGCGAAGCGGCGCCGTTCGGGCGACCCAGCCCGAGCGTCCGTCGGGCAGCGTGATCTCGAGGAATTCACCCGCGGCGGCCCCGGAGCGCGCGACTTCGGTCCCGACGTCGAGCTGAGCGAGCACGGCGGACCACCCGTCAGGCCGCTCGTACACGGGGATACCCGGGACCGCTTGCGCGCGCGTCGTCGCCGTACCGGACGCGGCGTTCGCGTCTCCCGCGTCCGCGGTCTCCGCCGGCACCGTCTCGATGCCCGGGTATCGAGGTCGGCCGCCGCGGAGAGCCTTGGCCGAGCGGCCTCCCTCTTCCGCGGCCTGCGCCTGCTGGTGCCGCTGGCCTGCCTCGAGCGCCTTTGCCACCTCAGCCCGGTCCAGCCCCGCGCCCATGCGGGCCAGCACG
>JAFNAJ010000102.1 GCA_017860085.1 Acidobacteriota bacterium
CTGACCCACGCGCGCGAACTGGCTCTCGCTCACGTCATCCTCACGGCCCGCTGAGACAACGCCCGTTGACACGACGGGCACCCACGCCTCCCTGCGCCTCCAGGCTGCCGGCACGGCGCCACCCCAAGTCGCGGCCTCTCTGCCGGTTGGGCCGACGCGACCCGCACATCGGCCGCTGGCACCCTCGGTGCAGGAACGTGGCGACATCGGCCCGGACCGAGGCCTGCGGTCCGGCCGGGTCGACATCCTCATGGAGCGCCACGATGGTCGTCAAGATCCTGCCAAACGACAAGGGGAATCCTCCGGGCAAGCTCGCGGACGCCGAACTGCACTTCAGCGACCACGAGCTCGACGGGCTCAAGCTGATCGGTTTCGCGATCTGGGAGCGCCGAGGCGGCAACGGTCGCAACGTCACGTTTCCAGCCCGTCAATACTCCGTCAACGGTGAGCGACGCAGTTTCGCGCTGCTGCGCCCCGTCGTCGACGCCACCGCCCAGGAGCGCCTGCGCGACCTGATTCTCGGAGCCTATGCCGACCACGAGCAGCAGGCGGCCATGGCCAGCTGAGCATCGCCTCGCGGGCCTCAGGGGAGCACTGGGATGAACTGCTCGTTCTCCCGCGCACGCTTGGGCGGCAGCGTCCACTCCCCTCGGAGACCCTTGTCGTACTCGGCGCGGAAGAACGACTCCTTGACGCCGCCGTCGATGATGTTCCAGGGGAGGTACCGGTCGTGGCTGCGATCGCGGTAGACCACCGCGTCAGCGTCGAACCCGACGTCGGCCACGGCCGCGCGCCAGTTGTTGCCGTTGCGCTCGGCCGCCTCAATCACCCGTGCCACGCGTCGATCGCCGAGCGACAACAGCGCCTGGAAGTAGGCGTGCCGCTCCGACTTGATGTTGAAGTACACGTTGTCGATGCCGGCGACAAGGCTGCGCAGGCGCTTGATCTTGCGGTCAAGCGAGGCCGGGCTCTCCATCGGCAGCCACTGGAAGGCGGTGCCGGGCTTCGGGACCATCGGGTTGACGCTCCCGACGATGCGACCCAGTCGCCCGCGTCGGCGGCCATGCTCGATCATCCGCTCGCGCATGGCCAGCGTGAGGTCTCTGATCCCCACCAGGTCGTCGTCTGTCTCGGTGGGCAGCCCGATCATGTAATAGAGCTTCAGGTTCTCGATCCCGCTCGCGAAGATGAGGTCGGCTTTCTCGACGATCTCATCGTTGGTCACCGTCTTGTTGATCACGCGCCGAAGCCGGTCCGACCCGGTTTCTGGGGCGATCGTGATCGATCGTTCTCCACTCTCGCGCAGCAGCCCAACGATCGTTGGCGTCAGGTCGTCGAGGCGAAGCGAGGCTGGGCTGATCGAGTAGCCCACGTCGACCAGCCGGCGCAGGATCTCCTCGATGGCTGGGTGGTCGCACAGCGCGATGGAGACCAGCCCGACCCGAGACGCGTGTGGCCGGGCCGCCTCGGCCAGCTCGAGGATGCGCGGCGCCGGAAAGGCCCGCACCGGCAGGTAGTTGTAGCCCGCCCAACAGAAGCGGCACAGGTTCGCGCAGCCCCGCACCACCTCGACGAGGAACCGTGCGCCGAATTCCGTGTCCGGCGTGAAGATCGAGGTCGACGGCGGGTCGGCCGCGTCCGTGCGTGCCAGGGCGGCTTTGTGCACGACCGGCGGTGCACCGGTACCCGGGCGGGCCTCCAGACCCTCGAGCCGGCCGTCGTGGGCATGGCGCGGTTCGTAGAAGGACGGGATGTAGAAACCGCGCTGGCCTGCCAAGTGTCGCAGCACGGCGTCCCGGTCGGTGGCCGCCTCGAGCGCGGCGATGAGGGCGGGAACGAGCACCTCGCCCTCTCCCGCCGCCACGACATCGGCAAACGGCGCAAGGGGCTCGGGATTGACGAAGGTGACGGCCCCTCCAATCACCACCAGCGGGTGGCGACCAGACCGTTCTGCGGCATACAACGGGATGTCGACCAGCCGCAGGATCGTGAGCACGTTGGTGTAGTCCCACTCGAAGGACACGGAGAAGGCGATGACGTCGAAATCGCGCAGGGGCGTCTGCGATTCCAACGACAGCAGCCGCGTGCCTCGGGCGAGCATGCCCGCCAGCTCCTGCTTCGGCGGGAGGAATGCCCGTTCACACACGACGTCGTCGGCCTGGTTGAACAGGCGGTACACCGTCTGCAGGCCGAGATTCGACATCCCGACGAAGTACGTGTTCGGAAAGACGAGCGCCACCTTGAGGCGTCCCGCGTGGGTCTTGCGGACGTATCCGACCTCGCGCGAGAGCACCTGCCGCAGACGCTCGCGAAGATCGCTGCTCTTCATGGGGGGATGTCGAAATCAGACCAAGGTGCGGTGCCGTGAGCCGCCGAGACTCGCATCGACACCTCGTGCTGCGGCGGCGCCGATCACGGCTGCCTTGGATTTACACAGTGTACCACGCGCCCGGCGAGGCCCCTCGGCCGTGCACGCTGCGGGAGACCGACCCGTGGCCCTGGTCACCCTCGCTCAGGCCCCGACGGCTGAGCGCCGAGCGCGTCAGGACTCGCTCTGACGCCTGAGAAACGCCGGCACGTCGAGCGGCGACGGCGCCACTTCGTCGGTGGGAGCCGCCATGGCCCCGACGTCGAGCGCGGGCGTCAGGTCGACCATCGGCCGCCGCGAGATCGCCAGCCGTGCCGAGACACGCTCGGGCGCGAGTTCGGGCTTCCAGTTGCTGTAGCTCTGCAGGTCGACGGGCGTCGTCGCGCCGGAGGCCGTGGCGGTTGCCGGCCGGTCGAATCCCGTGGCGATCACCGTGATCTTCACCCGGCCGTGCATGTCCGGGTCGACGACCGCGCCGAAGATGATGTTGGCGTCCTCGTGGGCCGCTTCCTGGATGATCGTCGAGGCTTCGCTCACCTCGACCAGGGAAATGTCCGGGCCGCCGGTGACGTTGATGATCACGCCCCGTGCGCCCCTGACCGACGTGTCCTCGAGCAGCGGGCTCGAGATTGCGCGGGTTGCGGCCTCGGTCGCACGGCTCTCCCCCTCGGCCACGCCCGTTCCCATGATCGCCAGGCCCATGCCGGACATGATGGTCTTGACGTCGGCGAAGTCGAGGTTGATGAGGCCCGGCACGAGGATGAGGTCGGAGATCCCCTGGATGGCCTGGCGCAGCACGTCGTCGGCCACGGCAAACGCGTCCCACATCGGCGTGCCACGATCGATCGTGGCGAGCAGCCGCTCGTTTGGAATCGTGATCACCGTGTCGACGCTGTCGCGCAGTTCGGCAAGCCCCTGCTCGGCCTGAACCGCGCGGCGCCGGCCCTCGAACTTGAAGGGCTTGGTGACGACGGCGATCGTCAGCGCGCCGAGCTCGGTCGCCAGGCTGGCGATCACCGGAGCCGCCCCGGTGCCGGTGCCGCCGCCGAGACCCGTGGTCACAAAGACCATGTCGGCGCCGTCGAGCGCCTCGATCAGCTTGTCGGTGTCCTCGAGGGCAGCCTGACGCCCGACGTTGGGGTCGGCGCCTGCACCAAGTCCCTTCGTGAGTTTCGCGCCAATCTGCAGCTTGACCGGGGCGGTGCTGTATCCCAACGCCTGGGCATCAGTGTTGGCCACGATGAACTGCACGCCACTGAGACCCGCGCTCACCATGCGATTGACGGCATTCCCGCCGCCGCCGCCGACGCCGATCACCTTGATTCTCGCCCCCGCCCGGCCATCCTCGGCCAGCGTCAGCCGCAATCGCGTCTCGTCGATCATCGTGCCTCCCTACGTCCTCGTCTCACAGGCTCCGCGTCACCGACGCAGCCTCATCCCTGAAAGAACTCCCGGAACAGTCCCCGCAACCGCCCCGCGACGCGGCCAAGGGCGCCCACGCCCGCCAGCCGCGCGGCCTCGCTCGCGCCGTTGCGATGCGCGTACATCACCAGGCCGACCGCCGTGGCGAACGCCGGGCTGTTGACGTGATCGGTCAGGCCCCCGATCCCGGTCGGGTAGCCCCGGCGGATTGGCAAGTCGAAGATCTGCTCGGCGATCTCGGCCATGCCCTCGAGCATGGCGCCGCCCCCGGTCAACACGATGCCCGAGTGGAGCATCTTCTCGTAGCCTGCCCGTTGAATCTCGTCCCACAGCAGGTGGAAGACCTCCTCAGCGCGCGGCTGCAGAATCTCGGAGAGGATGCGGCGCGGCATGATGCGCGGCTTCCGCCCGCCGACGCTCGCCACCTCGATCACCTCGTCTTCGCCAACCATGCTGGCCAGTGCACATCCCGACCGGCGTTTCACCCGTTCGGCATCGGGCACGGGCGTCCGCAGCCCGACGGCGATGTCGTTGGTGAAGTGTTCCCCGCCAACCGAGACGACGCCGGTGTGCCAGAGGCTGCCACGCTCGAAGATCGCGAAGTCGGTCGTGCCGCCCCCGATGTCGACCAGCGCAACGCCGAGCTCGCGCTCGTCCGGCGTCAGCACGGCCTCGGCGGCCGCCAACTGCTCGAGCACCGTGTCGGCCACCTCGATGCCCGCACGATTGACGCAGGCCACCACGTTCTGCGTGGACGAGGCGGTGCCGGTGACCACGTGCACGTTGACCTCGAGGCGAGAGCCGGTCATGCCGACGGGCGCCCCGATCCCCTCCTGGTCATCCACGACGAAGTCCTGGGGGAGCACGTGGAGGATCTCGCGGCCGCTCGGGAGCGCGACAGCCTTGGCGGCGTCGATCGCCCGGCGCACGTCCTCTCGGGTGATCTCCCGGTTCTTGCCAGCGACGGCGACGACGCCGCGGCTGTTGAACCCCTTGACGTGGGCCCCCGACAGCGCGAGGTGCGCCGTGTCGATCTCGATGCCCGCTGTCAGCTCGGCTTCGTCGATGGCCCGCTTGATCGAATCGACGGCGGCCTCGAGGTTCACGACGAGACCGCGCTTGATCCCGCGGGAGTCGGCAAAGCCTATCCCTGCAATGTCGACTGAGCCGTCGTCCATCACCTCGCCGACGATGGCAGTGACCTTCGATGTGCCGACGTCCAGCCCAACGAGATAGCGCTCTTTACGTGCCACGGACCCTCCAGAGCTGTTGTGCCAGGCGACGCCGGCCGTGGGTCCGGCGGGCCTCCGGCATCATCACTCGCCCCCCGGTGGCGCAACCGGCAGGTTCATCGCCTGCGCGCCGGTTCCACCCAGCGGACGCACGAACACACGGTGCTCGAACCGCAAATCCACGTAGTCGATCTCGGGAACCCGCTCGCGCAGAGCGGGCGCCAGCTCCAGGTACGACCGGATGCGAGGCACGTAGTCGCGGTCGCCGAGGTGCAGTTGGGCCCCGTCCCCGTCGAGCATCACCACGACGTCCCTCGGGTTCGCCACATTGACCTGGGACAGCCTCTCCAGCAGGTCGGTCTCTGCCCCGAGCGCCGCCAGCAGGTCGGCAGCCGCGGCGGAGCCCTCCGGCGCCGAATCGGGTCCCAGCCCGTCGACGACCGGCAGATCAAGATCGGCGTACGCCGGGCCGTAGTCGTCGATGACGCCCCCCTCCACATCGATCAGGTAGAGCCGGCCGCGCTGACGACCGATGGCCATCGGGTCGCGCTCGGCAATCGTGATCTCCACGGTTGAAGGCAGCACACGCCGGAGGTTCGCATCCGCCACCCACGGCGAGCGGAAGAGGCGCGTCCTCCACTCGTCGAGGTCCACGGCCAGGATGTGCTGGCCCCGCATGCCCGCGACGAGGCGCATCGCCTCGTCGCTCGCAAGTCGGTGGTTGCCCCGCACCGTCAGCCGCTGCACGCGCAGGGCAGGCGACGTCCCAACCCAGCGGGCCGTGGTGCCGACCACCGCGGCCACGACCCCCAGCGCCAGCAGCCATCGGGCGAGCGCCAGCGCGCGCGCGAGGTGAGCCCGTCGGCGCCGCGCGGCCGGCCGCACCTGCGATCGGCGGAAGCGCTTGTCCTCAGGCGCGCGGACCACTCGGCTTGCGTCGCTCATCCCGTTTCCCTACGTCCTCGCGTGCCCCGCCGTTGTCGATCGCCGCTCCTGCAGCGCCTGCAGAATGCGGGGACCGACCGCCCCGATCGAGCCGGCACCGAGCGTAATCACCATGTCCCCCGGTCGTGCCAGGGCCACCACCGCGCCGGTGACACCTTCGAGGTCACCGACGACATGGACCGGTGTGTCACCGACCTGCCGCACCGCTGCCGCAATCGCCTCGGCCGACGCGCCGGGAATCGGGCTCTCACCCGCTGGGTACACGTCGGTCAGGACCACTTCGTCTGCCTTCGAGAGCACCTCGCCGAACTGCTGCACCAGTTGCGCGGTTCGGGTGTAGCGGTGTGGCTGAAAGACCACGAGCAGGCGCCGATCGAGGCCTGCGCGAGCGGCGGCGATGACCGCCCCGATCTCGGCCGGGTGGTGGCCGTAGTCGTCGACGACCATGACACCCTCGGCCTCGCCGAGCAGCTGGAACCGACGGTCGGCGCCGTGGAACTCGGCGAGCGCTGCCGCGATGCGGTCATACGCGATGCCGAGCTCGAGCCCCACTGCCACGGCCGCCAGGGCGTTCGCGAGGTTGTGACGGCCCGGCACCCTCAGGTGCAGCTCTCCCAACAGCTCGATGCCCTCGCCGACCGGGTCCTGCCTGACGATCTCGCACCGCGAGCCGAAGGCCTCCACGCGCACGTTGCGGGCCCCGATCCCCGCCGCCGGATCGTCGAGACCGTAGCTGATGACGCGCCGCGTCATCCTTGGCAGCAGCGCCCGCAAGGGCTCGTCGTCGGCGCAGGCGACCACCGCGCCGTAGAACGGCACGCGGTTGGCGAACTCCACGAACGCGTCGCAGAGGTGTTCGAAGCTGCCGTAGTGATCGAGGTGCTCGCGGTCGACGTTGGTGACGACGCCGATCACGGGCGACAGTTTCAGGAACGATCCGTCGCTCTCGTCGGCCTCGGCCACCATCCACTCGCCCCGGCCGAGCCGGGCATTGCTGCCGAACGCGCTCAACTTACCGCCGATGACGGCGGTGGGATCCAGCCCGGCCCGTTCGAGCACCAACGCGATCATCGACGTCGTCGACGTCTTGCCGTGTGCGCCTGCCACCGCGATCCCGTAACGCAGTCGCATCAGCTCGGCGAGCATCTCGGCTCGTGGAATGACCGGTATCTGCCGGCGCCGCGCCTCCGACACCTCCGGGTTGTCGGGGCGCACGGCCGAGGACGTGACGACGACGTCGGCCGATCCCACGTGCGCCGGGTCATGACCTTCGGATACCGTCACCCCGAGGCGCGCCAGCCGTGCCGTGACGGCCGACGCCTTCAGGTCGGATCCGCTCACCTCGTACCCCAGGTTCGCGAGCAACTCGGCGATTCCGCTCATGCCGATGCCCCCGACCCCCACGAAGTGAATGTGGCGCGTGCGTCCCAGCACCTGTTCACCCTCGCCCTGCAGACGCGTGGCCCGTCGCCAGCGACAAGAGACGATCGACGATCAGGCGCGCGGCGTCTGGCCTCGCGGCCGCCCTGGCACGCGCGGCCATGCCGAGTCGACGCTCATCGTCGCCGAGCAGCGCCAGGACGACGTCGGCGAGTCGCGTGCCCGACAACTCGCGCTGCTCGATCATCTCGGCGGCCCCCAGCCGTACCAGCGCTCCGGCGTTGTGGCGCTGATGATCGTCGGTCGCTGTCGGCAGCGGAATCAAGACCGCCGCCCGGCCCGCAGCCGTGACCTCTGCCAGCGTCGTCGCCCCGGCACGACAGACGATTACGTCCGCGGCCGCCATGTGTCGATCCATGTCGTCGATGAACGCCTCCACGCGAACGTCCACGTGGCGCTCTGCGTAAGCTGCGCGCACCGCGTCGAGGTCGTGCACCCCGGTCTGGTGCGTGATCGTCACGGCGCCCCAGGACGACACAATCCGCGGCGCGGCGTCAATCATCGCCATGTTGATCGCATGAGCGCCCTGAGAGCCCCCAAACACCAGCACCTGCCGTG
>JAFNAJ010000510.1 GCA_017860085.1 Acidobacteriota bacterium
TCGCCAGGCACTGCGGCTCGTGGACCAGGACGACCGGCTGGGCCAGGACGCGCGCGTCGTGGACGGCCTGCGCCGGATTCCCCTCGAAACCTTGTGCAGCACGGGGTTCGACCGGACGACGGTCGGAATCGTGCCGCGCCCGTCGCCGCCTGCGCGGGCGAGGAGCGGCGCGGCCCAGACCGTACGAACTGCCGTTGAGCGGCGCGCGCGCTGAAGGCTGGTCGGCCGGAAGTTCCCGAGTCAGGGGTCGTCAATGATGTCCAAGTCCTCACTCGCCCGCACTCCCGACGGCATCGAGGCGCCGAAGCACTCCTCGAAACGGCTCGGAGTGTTCGAGCGCTACCTGAGCCTGTGGGTCGGCCTGTGCATGGTCACGGGCGTTCTTCTGGGCCGGCTGCTGCCGGACGCCATCGGCCAGCTTCGCCGCCTCGAGTTCGGCGAGGGCAGCCAGATCAATGTGCCGATCGCCGTGCTCATCTGGCTGATGATCGTGCCGATGATGATGAAAGTCGACTTCGGGTCCATCAAGAACGTCGGACGCCGGCCGCGAGGTCTCTTCGTGACGCTGTTCGTCAACTGGCTGGTCAAGCCGTTCTCGATGGCTCTCATCGCCTGGTTGTTCTTCCGGCACGTCTTCGCCGCGTGGATCCCGCCGGCCGACGCGGATCAGTACATCGCCGGGGCGATCATCCTGGCGGCAGCGCCGTGCACGGCGATGGTATTCGTCTGGAGCCACCTGTCGGACGGGGACCCGGCCTATACGCTCGTGCAGGTGTCCGTGAACGACCTGCTGATGCTGGTGCTGTTCGCACCCATCGTCCGTTATCTCGTGAGCGGCGCCTCGTCGCTGGACGTGCCATTCCTGGTGCTGCTGTACTCGGTCGGCATCTTCATCGTGATCCCCCTGGTGGCCGGCGTCCTGCTGCGGCACGGGTTCATCCGGCGCCACGGCGTCGAGTGGTTCGAGCGCGAGTTGCTGCACCGCTTCGCGCCCGTCAGCATGGGGGCGCTCCTGCTGACGCTCGTGCTGATCTTCGCGTTCCAGGCCGACAACATCATGGAGAAGACGGTCCACGTCGCCCTGATCGCCGTGCCGATCCTGATCCAGGTGTATTTCAATGCGTCGCTCACGTATGGTCTGATGCGCGCGTTTCGGGTCGAGTACCGCGTGGCGGCTCCTGGCGCGCTCATCGGCGCGAGCAACTTCTTCGAACTCGCCGTGGCCACCGCCATCGCCCTGTTCGGTCCGGGGTCCGGGGCCGCGCTGGCGACCGTCGTGGGCGTGCTCATCGAGGTGCCGGTGATGCTGTCGGTCGTGGGAGTCTGCAACCGCACTCGTCACTGGTTCCCGTCCGCGTCGACGGACACGGAGAGAGCGATCAGCAGGTAGTCGTGCAGGACATGGAACGTGCCATCGATCGGAAACGCGATGCACGATGAGCCGTCACATCCAGCCGTGAACGCGTCCGGGCGCGTCGACGTGCTGTCTGCGCTCGCGGCGCACCTGGCCCCGGCCGACGGGGGCGAACTGGTCGTGGAGGCCGTTCCGGACGGCGTCCTCGTGACGGTCGACAGGCTGCGCAAGGTCTACGTCGAGGCCACGGGCCGGTGCAACCTGCAATGTGCCATGTGCCCCCGGCAGGCGTGGGCGGCCGGTTCCGGCGACATGACCGCCGATCTCTTCGGTCGCCTGCTGGCAGGTCTGCCTGCCGCCCCGCCGGACCGGTTCACGCTGTCGTTCGGAGGCTTCGGCGAGCCCACGGTTCACCCTCGGTTCCTGGACATGGTCGCCGAGGCGCGCCGGGCGCAATGCCGCGTCGAGCTCATTACCAACGGCACCACCGTGACGGCGGAGTTCGCGCACGAGCTCTCGGCCCTGGGCGTGGCGCGGGTGACGGTGTCTGTTGACGGCGGCAGCGACGAGGCGTACTCGGCGATGCGGGGCAGCGACAGGAACGCCGCCCTGGACGCCGTTGCCCGGCTGCGCGAGCACGCCCGTCGCGGTTCTCACCGCATGTCCATCGGCGTGGCGTGCGTGGCCACGCGGCAGACTGTCACGTCGTTGCCCGCGTTGATCGCGGCGGCCCAGCGGCTCAGCCTCGACTTCGTATCGATCAGCAACGTCGTGCCGCACACGCGCGAGATGGCCGACGAGGCGCTGTTCACCTACGCGGGCCAGGTGTCCAACATGAATCCTGACACCTGGCGTCCCCGGCTGACCGTCGGCCGCTTCGATCTCAACGAGTCGACGCGCCCGCTGCTCGACGCCCTGCTTCGTCAGTTGCCCATCGTGCCGCCGCCGGCCCTGGACCGGGGGGAATGGCACAACCGGTGCCGGTTTGCGCGCGACGGGATCGTCGCCGTCTCGTGGGACGGGCGGGTGGCCCCATGCCTGTCGCTGTTGTACACGCACAACGAGCACCTGGGAGGACGGGACAAGATCGTGCGCTCATTCGATGTCGGTCACGTCGAGCGGACGCCTCTGAAGGAGATCTGGCGCC
>JAFNAJ010000103.1 GCA_017860085.1 Acidobacteriota bacterium
CCCATCAAGACCATCATCAACGTGGTGGTCGTGCTGGCCGTCTGCATCTGGCTGCTGCGCGTGACTGGCATCGTGAACATCCCGATGTCATTCGGGCGGCTATAAGCGCCAGCCACACCGGGACCTGTTCCGGCCCAGGCGCCAAGACGGGGCACTGACCCCCGTCGGCGCTGAGGGCAGGTCCCGGCCCCGAGGCCGTCGGGACCTGGGGCGTGCCAAGCTCACAGCTCAGAACCAGGCGACGGCTCACGACCTCTGTGGTAAAATACACTGTCGGGTGTGTTCATGAAGCCACAGAAGCGGACCCCCGAGCGGACCACGAAGCCCGCGTTCGACGTCGAGGAATACCTCGAATCGACAGGCGCGGCGCGGCGGGTCGTGAAGTACCGACGGGGCGCGGTCGTCTTCGCGCAGGGCGACCCCAGCAGCGACGTCAGGTACCTCCAAGAGGGCGCCATCAAGCTTTCGGTACTGTCCCGCTTCGGCAAGGAGGCGGTGGTCGGCATGCTGGTCCCCGGCGACTTCTTCGGCGAGGGCGCCCTCGCCGGCCAATCGCTTCGCATCGGGACGGCGACGGCCATGGTCGCGAGCGCCGTCCTGGTCATCGACAAAGAGGTGATGACCCGGCTGCTGCACGAGGAGCACACCTTCTCGGATCGCTTCATCTCCTACATGCTGACGCGGAACATCCGCATCGAGGCGGACCTGGTCGATCAGCTCTTCAACTCCAGCGAGAAGCGGCTCGCCCGGACGCTGCTGCTGCTGGCCCGCTACGGCCAGACCGCGCCCCAGCGAGCGCTGCCGAAGGTCTCCCAGCAGACGCTCGCGGAGATGGTCGGCACGACGCGCTCGCGCGTGAACTTCTTCATGAACAAGTTCAGGAAACTCGGGCTCATCGAGTACAACGGCGGCCTCAAGGTCAACAACTCCCTGCTGAGCGTCGTCCTGCACGACTGACCCATGCCCGGATGTTTGGCCCGCTCCGATGCCGCTCGACGCGGCACCGGAGTTGCTGTCTGACGCGCGAGCGGTCGCGCAGCCTAGCGCTTGATCCGGACCGATCGCACCATCTGATGGAACGTGCCGTCGTAGCGCTGGAAGTCGGACTCCGGGGCGGTGAACACGAGGAACAGCAGGCCATCGGGTCGCTCCACGGTGACCAGCCAGTCGGTCTCGCGACCGCCGAGCGGTGAATCGTTCGAGAGGTAGGTCGACAGCGCCCGGTCGCCGTCCACGCTGATGACCTCGCGATAGCGAATCACGCGCATGTTCCGGTTCGAGAGGCGCAACTCCTGGACCAGCTGGTCGGTGAATTGATCCAGGCGCGTCGCAGACTCCTGCCCGGAGCTCTGCCCGTAGCCGGGGGGCTGCAACTGGCTGCCGCGGCCGTCCCAGCGAGGCTCGAAGATGTTCACGATGACGCCATAGGCCAGGGCCTGATTGCCCTGCCCGTCGTCGACCAGGCCGCCGCGGGGCGCGATGGTCATCGCGTCACCCTGCCCGTAGGCCTGCCAGTTGTCGGGGTGGCTGATGCGCAGCAGTGAGTTCTCGACGCCCACCAGGCGTTCCGACGGCCAGTCGGGCGCCGAGCCCGACGCACCGCCAGGCTGCCGGCGGTCGTCGCTGCCCTGCAACCGGCCTCCCGCGCGTGGCCCCGGCAGCGACTGGAGGTACCGCTTGATCCCGTCGAACTCCCTGGAACTGGTGAGGGAATCGCGCCGCACTCCGCCGAGCGCGCTCACTTCCTGGTTCACGCGTTCGATGCGGTTGTCGGGGCTCGGGTGGTTGGAGAAGAACTCCACCGGACCGCCGTCCCGCTGCTGGTCCTCGATCTTCTCGAAGAACTGTGCCATGGCGTTTGGGTCGTACCCCGAATCGTAGAGGATCTGGGTTCCCATGATGTCGGCCTGGCTTTCGGCCGTCCGCGAATACTTCAGCAGGATCGAATTCACCGCGAAGCTCGCGCCGAGCTGCGCCAGGGCGGCCTTTGTGGAGTTGCTGCCGATGATGCCGCCCAGAATCGCCAGCGGAAGCTGCGCCGCAGAGGCCTTGGTGGCCTGGTTCGTGCCGTGGCGCAGGGCCACGTGCGAGGCCTCGTGTGCCATCACGCCGGCCAGCTGGGATTCGTTGTCGGCGGCGTCAAGCACTCCGCGATTGATGTAGATGGGGCCGCCGGGAAGCGCGAAGGCGTTGATCTCCTTGTCGTTGACGACCTTGAAGCGGTACGGATACTTCTCGCCCGGCGCCTGGGCGGCGAGCCGCAGGCCCAGGTTGTTCACGTAGCTGTCCACACGGGAATCGTTCAGCATGGGCAATTGCCGCTCGGCGTCGGGTGACAACTGCTGGCCCACCTCGATGTCCTGCTGCGGCGAGAACATGTTCCAGCCGGGCTTGAGCACGGTGCGACCGTTTGCCGCCAATGCCACGGCAAGAAGGAGCGTCAACGCCGCCGGATACATTCCTGATCGTGTTTTGCGCATCACCTGATCCCCCAGAGCGCCATCGTACGCCTCGTCGAACCTGGCCAGATGTGCTCTTGTGAACGTCTGCGCCCAGCAGCGGCGCACTCCTCACGCACTCGAGAATCGGACCTGCCCGCCCCAACCCGCCCTCAGGCGGTCCGCGACCTGTGCTGGCGCTGACGGTTGAGGTGCGCCGCGACGATCAAGGCGACGACGATGGCGAGCACCGCGACCAGCAGGGCGTGAAGGTAGGCGACAAGACCGAGGACGAACCCCTCGATGAGCCACGTGGCTGCGACGCTCACCCCCAGCAGCACCACTGCTCCGGCGGCCCACTTCTCACCGCGCCACACGCCAACCGCCGCGGCGAGCGCGCACACGGCCTGCAGGACGAAGCAGATCAGCAGCAGTGGCACGGAGTGACCGAGCAGCATCGCGGGCACGTAGCTCGCGATGAACGCACCGTATCCCGCCAGCGCCACGGCAATCAGGAGCGACGAAGTGGATCGGTCACTCATGCACCCTCCCTGGGCAGCGGAGCCTTGAGCGGCGGCCGCGCCCGTTGTACGCCGACGCCGGTCAGCCCTGCGGCCACGCGGGCCACCTCGCCCGCGTCGAGCCCGGCGATCTCGCACCAGAAGTTCAGCATCGCGGACCCTGCAAGAAAGCGGCGCGCGGTCTGCCGGTCGGTCGGGGTCTGGCTCCCCGGCAGCGCATCCTTCAACGCCTGCTCGATGACGCGCGCGGCCAGGTGACGGCAGGGCACCGCCCCGCCTGGCGCGGGTGTGCCACCGGGCGCAGAACCATGTCGGAAGCTCACGGCTTGAAGACCGGCTTGTTCACGACCCGTGCCTTCTCCCCGGCGAGACGGAGGGTCTCGGTGGCCTGCTTCTGGCGGTCGAGTTCGCGCTGCGGCGCCTCCTTCTGGTCCAGGCGGATCGCTTCAGCCGAGACCGTGCGGGCGAGGGCGTCCACGGCGGTCAGCGTCACGACGAGGCGCAGGCTGGCCGGGTAGGTCATGCGCAGCAACGTCAAGGAGGACTCCGCGCTTGCCCACTGCGCCACCACGACGTCGTCATTGGGTTCTGCCTGACGTGCACCGGTGCTCCGGTTGGTCGAGGTCAGGACGGGCGGGCCGTAGCTCGCGGTCATCGATTCGATGAGGTCGGTGTCCGTCAGTCCTTCGGTGCGCTGGCGGTCGTATTCCACTACGATCAGGAACAGCTGGTCGTTGTAGAAGCTGAACGCGACCTCGCGCACGGGATCCGTCTGGACGGCGTTTCCGCCGTAGCGCTGCGGCCGCCACCGCAGTTCCTGGACGACGGACGGGCGCTGGTGAATCGTCTTGACGTCGGCCGGCGCGGCGCCGCTCGTCTCCGCGACCGCTGCCACCGTGCTTCCGAGGACGAAATCACGATAGCGGGAGAGATCCTGGGCGTGAAGCGACGTCGCGACGAGCACGAGACCTGAGGCCGAGACGACAAGCGTGCGGAGGCGGGTCATGAGAACTCCTTGCGTAACGCGCCTGGCCTGGGCACGGGCGCCTGCGGAGAACGTGTCGTGTTACGCCAACGATCGTCTCCGCATGTAGTGTGCGCGCGCGACGACTCGCACTGGTGTACCGAAAGAGACAGTTCCACGGGTCGCCGCCGAACCCCGTCCAGGTCGAAGCCAGCCGAGCACCTGCGATTCCCACCGCGCTCGCGGGCTGAGCTACGATGGCACGAGGCCGGCGGAGCAGTCCGGCCAGAAAGGTGTGCACCGTGCAGATTGGCATTCCACGGGAGGCGCGAGCGCACGAGCGGCGCGTGGCACTCACCCCGTCCGGGGTCCGCGCCCTGGTGCATCAGGGGCACCACGTCTGGGTCGAAACCGGGGCTGGAGCCGCCGCCGGCTTTCCCGACTCCGACTATCAATCGGCCGGCGCGACCGTTGTGTTCGGGCGGTCGGAGCCGTTCCTGCGCGCCGAGCTGGTCACCTGCGTCCACAGCCCCGACCCGGCCGAGTACGAACTGCTGCAGCCCCACCAGATCGTCGTCGCCTTCTGGGCGCTGCCCACGGCGCGCCCGGCCGACGTGCGGGCGCTCATGGAACGCGAGATCACGGCCGTCGGCCTCGAGGCGATCGAGGACGAGCGCGGCCGTGCGCCGGTGCTCACCTCGATGTCGGAGATTGCCGGCAGCCTGGCCGCGATCATCGGTGCCGGCCTGCTGCTCAACGAATTCGGCGGCAATGGCATTCTCCTCGGCGGCGCTCCGGGGGTCCCGCCCGCGAACTTCGTCATCCTCGGTGCCGGCGTGCTCGGCCGCAGTGCCGCCCGCGCGGCGCTCGGCATGGGCGCCCAGGTGACGCTGCTCGACCTGTCGGTCGAGCACCTGCGCGAGGCGATGGGCGCGTTGCCGTCGGGCACCACGACGATGCTCTCGACGCTGCCCAACATCGAGAAGGCCCTCGGCTTCGCCGACATCGTGCTCGGCGCGGTGGCGGTGCACGGCCAGCGCGCGCCGATCCTCGTCAAGCGCGAGTCCCTCGCCAGGATGAAGCCGCGCAGCGTCGTGATGGATCTCTCGATCGACATGGGCGGCTGCTTCGAGACCTCCCGGCCGACGGCGTTTCCAGACCCCACCTACGTCGTGGACGGCGTCCTGCACTTCTGCGTGCCCAACCTGCCCTCGGCGGCCGCGCGCTCGGCGACGCTGGCGCTCACGAACGCGCAGCTGCCGTTCCTGCAGGAGGTGGCGCGCGACGGATTCGAGGCCGCGATCGTCGCCGCGCCGGCCCTCGGCCGCGGCACCTATCTCCATCGCGGACGGTGCGTGCGCGAGTCGCTGGCGCGCGCCCTCCAGATGCCGTGCGAGCCGCTGCCCGCTCCGGGCGGAGCGGAGGCCTGAGATGCAGTGGAGCGAGAGCTTCCGTCGAAAGGTCACCACGGCCGAGGAAGCGGTCAAGGAGATCAGGTCGGGCGACCACGTCTGGGTCCATGCGGGCTGCAGCAATCCGGAGGAACTCATCCGGGCGATGACCCGCCGGAGCGGGGAGCTCGAGAACGTCGAGGTGGCGCACCTGCTCACCTTCGGGGCCGCCGACTACGCGGACCCGAGGTACGCCGGTTCGTTCCGCCACCGGGCGCTCTTCACCGGCGGCAACGTGCGCGAGGCGGTCAACGAGGGCCGCGCCGACTTCGTGCCGGTGCACCTGTCGCAGATTCCTCGGCTCATCTCCTCGGGCATCCAGCCGGTCGACGTGGCGCTCATCCACCTGTCGCTTCCCGACGAGCACGGGTTCTGTTCGTACGGCGTCGGCGTGGAGTGCACCAAGGCGGCGGCCGAGCGGGCACGCACCGTCATCGCCCTGGTGAACCCGCGGATGCCGCGCTCGCTCGGCGACTCGTTCATCCACGTCAGCAAGCTCTCGCACGTCGTCGAGATCGACCGCCTGCCCGTCGAGCTGGCGATGTTCTCGGAGATCAGCGACGTCTCGCGGGCAATCGGCGCGCACGTCGCCGACCTGATCGAGGACGGCGCCACGCTGCAGATGGGCATCGGCGAGATTCCAGACGCCGTGCTGCTCTTCCTGAAGCAGCGACGTCATCTCGGGATTCACACCGAGATGTTCTCGGACGGCCTCGTCGAGCTGTTCGAGAGCGGCGTCATCACCGGCGAGTCGAAGACGCTGCATCGTGGCAAGATCGTCGCCTCGTTCGTGCTCGGCACGCGCAAGAGCTTCGAGTTCCTCGACAACAACCCGTTCGTCGAGTTCCACCCCTCCGACTACGTCAACGATCCCTTCATCATCGCCCAGAACGAGCGCATGGTCGCGATCAACTCGGCCCTGGCGGTCGACCTCACCGGCCAGGTCTGCTCCGACTCGCTCGGCACGAGCATCTACTCGGGCTTCGGCGGGCAGGTCGACTTCATCCGCGGCTCGGCGCGGGCGAAGGGCGGCAAGCCGATCATCGCGTTGTCGTCGACCGCGAAGGACGGGGCCGTCTCGCGCATCGTCGACACACTGCTTCCCGGTTCGGGCGTGGTCACCACGCGGGCCGACGTGCACTATGTCGTCACCGAGTACGGTGTTGCCAACCTGTTCGGCAGGAGCCTGCGCGAGCGCGCCGAGGCGCTCATCAGGATCGCCCACCCCGACTTCCGCGAGGATCTGCGAGGGGCCGCCCGCGCGAGGAAGCTCCTGTAGCCCGGCTCTCAGCCGGCCTTGTGGAAATCGGGGGCGACTGCGTCCGCGATGGGCTTGGGGCTCGGAAACCCGAGCGCATTCGGGTGCTGGCTGAGCTCGGTCAGCGTCGTCGTCTGCAGCCGGTGGCGAAACGAGTTGAGCGAGTGCTTCCAGGTGTGGTGCAGCGGGCAGGCGGTCTCGTCGGAGCAGACCTTCTGGCCGAGCACGCAGAGCCGCCCCGGGCCGAGCTTGTCGAACGCCTCAACGATGTCGAAGAGCGGCAGACGGTCGGGGTTGCGGACCAGGCGGAATCCCCCGTTGCGGCCGCGCTGGCTCTCGAGGATTCCCGCGACGGCCAGCGTCTGGAGGACCTTCGCGAGAAACGGCGAGGGGATGTCGAGCGCGGCGGCGATCTGGCGGGTGAGGACCCAGTGGCCGCGCTCGCGCATGGCGAGATACGCAAGGGCGCGAATGGCGTACTGGGAGGTGCGCGACAGCATGGCTGCGTCCCTGTCCTCAAGGGTAGCGCAATACTATAGCGCGAAACCAGAAAAAAAGACATCCATATCGAAAAGTCCTGTTTAGTGGTATGGTTTCGTGTGGGCGGGGTGCCGCGAGCCGGCTGGCTTCGGCTTTCGCCAGGAGGCACGACCAGTGACCACGACGGCAGTGGCTGAACGACCAAAGCCCTTCGTCTTCCCGGAGTTCTGCAAGGGGTGCGGGCGCTGCATCGACGTGTGCACGCGGCACTGCATCTCGCTGGGAACGGAGATCAATCCGCAGACCGGTCTCATCCCGATCGTGCTCGATCTCGAGCAGTGCAACGGGTGCGGCCTCTGCATCACGGCCTGCCCTGAGCCGTATGGCTTGCGCCCGCAGCCGCCGGGCGAGCACTACGAACTGATCGATCCGGCGACGATGTTCGGCCGGAGGCCGACCGAGGCGCCGCAGCCGGTCGAGATCCCCGACGAGCGCTTGCCCCTGCCCGAGGTGGCGCCGCTCGTCGTGAAGGGCAACTACGCGGCGGCGATCGGCGCGCTCGTTGCCGGTTGCCGGCACGTCTACGGCTACCCGATCACGCCGTCAACGGAAGGCGCCGAGCTCATGGCCAAGCTCCTGCCCAAGCTCGACGGCGTCTTCCTGCAAGCGGTCTCGGAAGTGGCGACCGTGAACATCATGTACGGCTGCGGCGGCGCTGGCCTGCGGGCGATGACCTTCACGTCCTCCCCTGGCTTCGCCCTGATGCTCGAGGGGATCTCCTACATGATCGGCGCCGAGGTCCC
>JAFNAJ010000104.1 GCA_017860085.1 Acidobacteriota bacterium
CGCTCGGCAGTTGGTCGGCTGCCGTTGTCGAGGCCGTCCTCGTGGCGTCACGGCCGAGTCCCGAGCTTCCGCTCGACGAAGACACCTATCTCGATCTGGTGGCGGACCTCGACTGGGCGCCATCGATCCGGTACCTGCAGCCGGCCGAGGCCAGCGTCAACCGCTTCGCGTTCGTGATTCACCCGCTCTCGGTTCGCTTCCTCCACGCGTACCCGCCGTTCCGATGGACGCGCGTGCTGCCGGACGGCCTCGTCGAGGCCGTGGCTGCGCTCATGCCGCCGCTCCTGCTGGCGCGGATCACCGGTGCGCGATCCTCGTCGACGGGTCAGCGCGTGGAAGGGTTTCTCATCTCGCTGGGGGCAACTCCGCGGCAGATGATGGCGCGCGGCGAGCGGTTCACCTACAAGAGGCTGAACCAGGCGGCCCGGATGGCCGAGCGCCTGGGCGCGCGCATCATGGGCCTTGGCGCGTTCACGAGTGTCGTCGGCGATGCCGGGGTGACGGTGGCGCACGAGGCCGACATCGCGATCACGAGCGGCAACAGCCTGACCGTGGCGGCCACGCTCGAAGCGGCCAAGCAGGCCGCCCTGAAGATGGGCGCCGCCGATCTGCGTCACGGCAAGGCCCTCATCGTCGGCGCCACGGGGTCGATCGGCGCGGTGTGCGCCCGGCTGCTGGCGCAGGCGATCCGCGACGTGGTGCTCGTCTCGATCGAGCCGGAGAAGCTCATCGAGCTGAAGCGCCGCATTCAGTTGGAGACACCCGGCTCGCGGGTGACCATCGCGACGCACGCCGATCACCTCATCGGTGACTGCGACCTGATCGTGACGGCCACCTCGGCCTTCGGTCAGCGCGTCATCGACATCACCCGGTGCAAGCCCGGCGCGGTGGTGTGCGACGTGGCGCGGCCGCCCGACATCAGCGAGGCCGAGGCCGCGTTGCGGCCCGACGTCCTCGTCATCGAGAGCGGCGAGGTGCTCATCCCGGGCGAGGTCGATCTCGGGTACGATATTGGGCTCCCGCCCGGCACGTCGTACGCGTGCCTGGCGGAGACGGCGCTCCTCGCCATGGAGGGCCGATTCGAAGACTACACGCTGGGCCGTCAGATCGAGATGGACCGCGTGAAGGAGATCTACCGGTTGTTCAAGAAGCACGGGTTCGCGCTGGCCGGTCTGCGGTCGTTCGGGCGGTACATCGATGAGCCCGACCTCGAGGAACGACGCGGGCTGGCCGACGCCCTGCGGAGAGACCGCGACACGTTCGAGCGGGTCCGGGCCGAGGCGGGCGCACGGCTCGCGGCGCTCCCCGGCAGCTCGAAGGGTGTGACGAACGGCCGCGTGTCGCGCAAGACCCTGGTCTGGATCGCGGCCGGCGCGAGCGCAGCCGCGCTGGCCCTTGCCGTCACTCATCGACGCACACGGAGCGGCACGCCATGAGCAAGTTCAAGGACACGGACGAGTTCAAGCGCATCTTCGAGCAGATCTTCCAGTTGATGAACGAGCACCCGGAGGTGGGCAAGACGCTGCGGGATGCGCACGCCCCGCACCGGTTCGAGATCACCGACCTCGGGCTCGAGTTCAACGTCACGGCCGCGCCTCAGTCCGACGAGAAGAAGGGACGGTACCTGAAGTGGGTCTGGGGACCGTGCGACTGGGAGCCGGTGATCCAGATGAAGATGGCGAGCGACGTCGCCAACCGCTACTTCCAGGGCAAGGAGAACATCATGCTGGCCGTGGCCATGGGCCGCGCGAAGGTCGGCGGCCCGATGTCCACGCTGCTCAAGCTGGCCCCCGTCACGACCCCCATTCACCCGGTGTATCGCGCGTGGCTCAAGGCCGAGGGGCTCGACCACCTGCTGGCCTGACGAGAGGGAGGATGCCGTGTCGGATCAGCCCACCCCCGACCGGATGATCGGCACGCTCATCGGACGACTCATGGAGTCGGGCGAGGGCGCGTTCAACAAGCTGTCGGAGCAACTGCTCGCAAACCCCCTGTTCCTCGACGCCATGCGGCGGACCATCGAGGCGAAGGGACAGGTCGACAAGACCATCAGCGGCACGATGGACCTGGTCAACCTGCCGTCGAAGAACGATGTCGCGAGGCTCATCGACGATCTCGAGGCGCTGACCGGCAAGCTGGCGAAGCAGGAACGGGCGCTCGCCAAGATCGAGCAGGACCTCGTCGTGACGAAGACGCTCGTCGAGGGGCTCGTTGCCGCGAAGCGCCGCCGTCGCACGGCCACGTAGGCTGGCCGGAGATTATCGATGCGCACCCCTGTCGCCAACGTCGACACCGCCTGGCTCAGGATGGACGATCCCACCAACCTGATGGTGGTCACCGGGCTCATGGTGCTCGACGAACCGGTGTCGTTCGATGGGGCCCGCCGAATGCTCGAGCGGAGCCTGCTCCGCTTCTCCCGGTTTCGCCAGCGCATCGTCGATCCGCCGGGTGGCGTGGGTACGCCCTATTGGGAAACAGACGAGCACTTCACCCTCGACAACCACCTCACGGAGGTCGATCTGCCGCCGCCCGGCGACGAGCGGGCGCTCCAGGCGCTGGTCAGCTCGCTGATGAGCCAGCCGCTCAACCCCGCGCAGCCGCTGTGGCACTACTACCTCGTGCCGCACTACGCTGGCGGTTCGGCGCTCATCGCGCGCATCCACCACTGCATCGGCGACGGCCTGGGGCTCATCTACGTCATGCTCTCGATGGCCGACGACGGGCCACAGCCTCCGCCGCTGGCCGAGGAGCACGAGGACGCGAATCACGGGTCGCCGTGGGACGTGCTCGGCCATACGATCGCCTCGGCGGCCAACACGGCCGTGTCGCTCCCGCTGGCCCTGGTGCGCCGGTTGAACGAACTGGTCGGCGATCCGGAGAAGCTCGCCCAGGCCACCGATCAGATGACGGCCGGCGCCGGCGCGCTGGCCAAGCTGCTGCTGATGGAATCGGACCCGAAGACCGCGTTCAAGGGCCCGCTGGTGGCCGAGAAGAAGGTGGCGTGGTCGCGCCCGATCGCCGTGTCGGAACTGAAGCTGATCGGCAAGGCGACGGGCTCGACGATCAACGACATCCTCACGTCGAGCCTCTCGGGAGCGCTGCGGCGCTACCTGCTGTCGCGCGGCGAGCGGCTGCACGAGGACCTCAACGTGCGCGGCGTCGTCCCGGTCAACCTGCGCCCGATCGAGAAGGCGCACGAGCTCGGCAACCAGTTCGGCCTGGTGTTCCTGGCCCTGCCCCTTGGCATCGAGGATCCGCTCGACCGGCTGTTCGAGGTGCGGCGACGGATGACGGCGATCAAGCACTCGCCCGAGGCGTACGTGGCGTTTCAGATTCTCAAGGGCCTCGGCGTGGCGCCCAAACAGATCTTCGATCTCATCGTCAACGAGTTCGGGCGCAAGGCGACGGCGGTAGTGACCAACGTGGTGGGTCCCCGGCGGCCGATTGCGATCGCCGGGGCTCCGATGCGGCAAGCCATGTTCTGGGTGCCGTGCTCAGGGCGTCTGGGCTTGGGCATCAGCCTGCTCAGCTACGCGGGCGAGGTCTGGCTGGGCGTGCAGGCCGACGTGAGCCTCGTCCCCGATCCGGAGAGGCTGCTCGAGGGTTTCCACGCCGAGATTGCCGATCTGACCCAGTTGCGGAAGCAGGCAGGCACCTAGCGGTTTCATTTCGCTCGGACGGGATCGGCCGCCCGGCCGGCGTCATCATGTGGCTGGAAGGGGAGTGGGGAGCCTCATGCGGATGAGGAACGTGGTTCTGGCGTTGGTGCTCGGCGTTGTGGTGACAGCGGGCTCGAGTTCGGAGGCGCGCGCGCAGGGGTTTGGCGTGTACGAGCACGGCGCGTGCTCGATGGCCATGGCAGGGGCGGCGGTGGCTTCACCGTGCGACGATGGCTCGGCCATCTTCTTCAATCCGGCCGCGTTGGCCATGCAGCGGGAAACGGTGCTCGGCATCGGGGCCACGCTCATCGGACCCGGCGGCGACTTCATCAACGACACCACCGGCGCGACATACGAGATCGCCGACACCTACCAACCCGTGCCGACGGGGTACTTCGCGTGGCCGCTGGGAAAGAACTCGACGCTTGGCCTCGGGCTGTTTGCGCCCTACGGCCTGACGACCGAGTGGGACGCGCCTGATACGTTCGAGGGTCGGTTCCTGGCCTACAAGGCGTCGCTGGCTGCCATCTACATCCAACCCACCTGGTCGTACAGGTTCAACGACCGGTTCTCGATCGGCGTCGGATTCGACTTCTCGCGCACCGACCTCGAGCTGAACCAACGGCTCGACCTGTCGGTGCAGCCGGTGAGCGCGAGCATCCCCGGGCTGACGTTCGGACAGCTCGGCGTGCCCCCGCAGACGGACTTCGGTGACATCCAGATCAAGGGCCACGCGTACCAGTTCGGTGCCAACCTCGGTGTGCTGATGAGGCCGTCCGACCGCTTCTCGGTAGGCGTCCGCTACATGACGAAGCAAACGGTCAAGGTGGATGACGGCGAGTTCACGAGCCGGCAGATCTTGACCGGTTTCCGGCTGCCGATCGCACTCGGGCCGCTGCCGGCCGGCACGCCCGTTGATGCGCTGCTCGCTCCGCAGTTCGCCGAGGGAGGCCGGCTCGGGCCTCAGGCAGGGAAGACCGAGGTGACGTTGCCCGACCAGTTCGTGGTCGGCATCGCGATCACGCCGAACGACCGGTTCAAGGTCCTGTTCGACTATCAGTGGGTGAACTGGAGTCTCTTCGACGAACTCGTCATCGACCTCGAGAATGGCCTCACGACCGTCACTGACGAGAACTACGAGGACACGGGCGGCCTGCGGTTCGGCGCCGAGTACCGCGTGGGGGAGGGCACGTTCGTGCGTGGGGGCTACATCTGGCACCCGCCGGCCGCGCCCGACGAGACAGTGACCCCGCTGCTGCCCGAGGGTGAGCGCAACGAGTTCACCCTGGGCCTGGGCCAGCGGTTTGGCAATTTCCAGTTCGATTTCGCCTACCAGCGCCTGAACCAGGACGACCGCCGTGGCCGCACGATTCCCGAGGTCAACGGGGTCGTGGTGAACAACGGCGTCTACAAGTTCCGCGCGAACCTCTACGGCGCCGCACTGTCCTGGCGGTTTTGACGGGTTTCCGACCCGGCGCCGCCTGACGTACACTGCCCAATCGGGTCTCCCCATGGTCCGGTTGCGGCAGCTTCCTTGCTCCCCCACGCTGGGCGGCGTGGCCCTTGCGTGCCTCCTGGTGCGACCGGCGTCTGCCGAGCCGGTGCACTCGCTGCGCCTGCCCGCGCCGGTCTCAGGGCTGGCCGAAGCCGCGGAAATCGGCGGCGAGCGTCCCGCGGCTCGGGTCCTCGCGGATGTCATCCGTGCGATCTACCCATTGGCGCCCGGGATCAGCAAGCCGCTCGACGCCCGACGGGCGCGAGTGATGGCGTGGCTCGAGAGCCCGCAGCCTGCGCCCGAAACGGGCCTTGCCCTGGTGCCTTCGCCGCTGCCGGGCGACTGCTGGCGGGCAGCGCTCGACATGCCAGGGGCCACCGAGGAGCAGATCAGCGTACGCATGCTGATGAGCCGCGACGCCTCGCTCGTCTACTACGGCCTGATGGAGGCGGCTCCGGGCCTTCGCGCGTTCCTTGGATCGAGGCCCGAGCTGGTGGCCGCGCTCGTCAGGCAGAACGCGGGGGTGCTCGCGGCGTTTCCGCGAGCGGTCGATGTCGTCGACGGCCGCGTGCCCGTTCCCGGTGGGGCACCGCTCGAACGATTCTGGGAATCGCTGGTCGGCGCGCCGGTGACCGACCCCTCGGCGTTCCTGCTGGCGGTGCAGACACGAGCCGAAGGCCGCATGGCGTTCATGCTCGACACGTTGTGGCGACTCGACGAGGCGCGACGTCGGTTCGCGTCGTCGGATGGAGTCGCGTCGCTGGAAACGCGCGCGGAAGACCTGGCGGTCCTGGCTGACGCGTTCGTGAACACGCATCGGGAATGGCGGCCAGCGGAACGACCGTTCTGGCGGGTGCGGATGGACCCGCTCGTGGCCTTGGCGGGCATCGACGTGGGCGCCGATGGACGCTTGACGGGCCCGCAGGCCCGCGAGTTCTGGATGAGTGTCCTCGACGGGCAGGCGCCGCGTACCGGCTCCACGCACCCTGGCGACGTTCGCGAGGCGGTGACGGCGGGCTGGCTGGTCAGCCGCGTGGTCTCGGGCAGCGACGGTGCCAGCCAGCTGCGTCTCGGCGCGGTTGCGTTCACACAGCGGCTCCTGCGACAGCAGCCGGGGCCAGCCCCGGTGGAGGCCGCTGTCGCTGGTCGAGCCTTCGCCGACGTGCCGGCGTTGATGCTGGTGCTCGAGCGGATGGGGGTCACGAACCCTCAGAGCTTTGTGAGGGCGGCCGAGGCAGCGCGGGCGCTGACAGAGGGTGCGGCTGGCCCGAACGGTGAAGCGGCCCTGACGACGTTCCAGGCATCCGTGGCGATCATCGATCGCGCGGTCGCGCGGCGGAGCCTCGATCCTCGCGAGGCTGCGACGCTGCTCGACGAGATGTGCGGACTCCGCGACCTGGGGGAGCCGGGCGGCCGGCGGGCGCTCACGCGTTGGGTAGGCGCGCGGCTCGTGCCGGCGATGGCCAACGACGGGGATTCGGCGCGAGATGCCGAAGCCATCGTGATCGACGCGCTGGCCGGCGCGGGCAAGGCGCACCCCGACGCGGCGTTTCGAACCTTCGAGCTCGACGGCGAGTCGTACCGCCTCGATTTGACGAGGCCGGAGCATGACCGCCTCGCGTTGATCCGGCAGCGCCAGCGTTCGGTGCACCTGGCGGTGGCTCTTGCCCTGGTGCGTGACGCCGATGCGCTGCTCGCGGCCGGCTCCGACGACGAGTTCGGGCGCGTGGCGCAACAGGCAGCTGACAGGCTCGGGGCCGCGATGTCGCCGCAAGGCACGAAGGCCTCGAGCGAGACCGATGAGTACCTTCTTTCGCAAGCGCGTCGAGCCCTCGAGACGTTGCGGGTGATTCCGCCGGTCGCGCGCGGGAGTTTCCGGCAACGTGTCCTGGGCGACGTGAACACGGCGGCGGATTGGGCCGTGGCAGACGCGCTTCGGGGCATGGTCTATGCGGCGAACCTGGGCGATGCAGAGGGCGTGGTGACGCTGGCGCCGGACATCGGCCGGCGGCATCGCCTCGGCGCGGCTCGGGTGGCAGGGCAGGCGCTCGCGGCTTGGAGTCTGCCGGAGGAATCGCGGGACGACGCGCAGGTCTGGTTCGTGCGAGGCGCGCTGTTGGGGCTCGAGCACGCGTTGTCCGCGCTCGCACTCCGCTCCGTCGCCCAGACAGCCGACGCGCCGGCGCGGTTCATTTACGAGATCGCCAGGCGGCAGCTTGCCTTCGGGGTCGCACTGGTGAACCCGTTCGACGCGACCACCCAGCAACGTGACGACGTCGCCGAGGCGGCCCGTCGAGGGATGCGCGAGGCCGCGACGCTCTGTGCGGAGGGTGCGCGGCCGCTTGCTGAGTGGACAGGCGAGTTGAACGCCCTTCAGGTCGCATGGGCCTGTGTCCACGATCGATCGTCGATCGCTCGTCTGATCACGCTGGATTGGCTGGTTGACGCCGGGGGAAGCGACCATTCCGCGGCCATGCGCGGCGCCTGGGGCACGGTCCGCGACGCGGTGGTCACGGGGCTGAGGCCGAGCTGGCCGCAGCGACATGACCGGCTCGCGGTCCGCGAGCGGGTGGTCAGCGGGTTGTTCCTTTCGGCGACGGTCGGCCCGTCGGTTCGTATCGCGCAGGTGTTGGAGGCGCGCGGACTTCCGGGTGCGCTCGGTCCCGCCTTGCTGTCCTCTCTTGTTGCCGACTTGATTCGCGAGGCACCGGTCTCTTTCGAGGGCGACGCCTTTGGGCTCGCCCTCGGCGCCGGGG
>JAFNAJ010000105.1 GCA_017860085.1 Acidobacteriota bacterium
GCCCAGACGATGAGCCCGGTCTCGTGGGGGTGGCCCAGATCCTCGTGGTGCGGGACCACGCGCACCGTCAGCCCGTGCGTGCCGCTGCTCGTGCACGGGAAGGCCGCCGTGAAAAGCACGCCTTCGTCGGACGCCGATCCCCGGTACGTCATCGCGATGATTTCCGGCTGGATGATGTCGCGGCTCTCGCGCAGCTTGCCCAGATACACCTGCGGGGCGACATCGCCCGGTGCCAGCGAGCCCAGAGAGACCCACGCGCGCACCTCGAACAACTCGCCGACACGCGTCTGCTCCGGCATGATCACCTCGACACGCGACACGCGCACATCGCGCCACCCCTTGCGAACCTTCTCCTTCCAGGCGGCCAGGCTGCGCGCGCGCCGGAAGCCGTCCTCCTCGAGGTGGGCGCGCCGTGCCTCGGCCCGCAGATAGCCCTCGACGTATTGGTGCACCATGCGGTTGGTGTTGAACACGGGGCACAGGGCCGTCATGGCGCTGCGCATCAGCGCGATCCAGCCTCGTGGCAGGCCGTCGGCCCCGCGCCGGTAGAAGAGCGGGACCACCTCGTTCTCGAGCAGGTCGCAGAGGGCGCCGGCCTCGACCCGATCCTGGTACCCGTGGTCCGCGTATTCTTCGCCTCGGCCGATGGCCCACCCGGTGTTGGGGGTGTAGGCCTCGTCCCACCAGCCGTCGAGAATGCTGAGGTTGAGGGCGCCGTTGAACGCCGCCTTCATCCCGCTCGTGCCGCTGGCTTCGAGCGGACGCCTGGGCGTGTTGAGCCAGACGTCGACCCCTTCCACCATGTAGCGCGCCACCACCTGGTCGTAGTCCTCGAGAAAGACAATCCGGCGCCGGAACTCCGGGCGACGCGCCAACTGCACAATCTGGCGGATCAGTTCCTTCCCGGGCTCGTCCTTCGGGTGCGCCTTGCCCGCGAAGAGGATCTGCACCGGCCGCCCCGGCGCGTTGACGATGCGTTCCAGCCGCACGGCATCGCTGAGCAGCAATGTCCCACGCTTGTAGGTCGCGAACCGTCGTCCGAAGCCGACGGTGAGCGCCTCGGGATCGAGCACGTCATCAACCTCCGCGATTTCCGTGGGCCCCGCCCCCCGCGATCTGAGCTGCTCGCGGAGGCGGCGGCGCGCGAAGGCCACGAGGCGCTCGCGCCGGCGCTCGTGCGTGCGCCACAGTTCCTCGCCGGGGATCTGTTCGCCCCGGTTCCAGACACGCGTGTCGCCCGGTTCCTCGGCCCACCGGGGCCCGAGGTAGCGATCGTAGAGCGTCCGCATGTCGTCCGAGATCCACGACTGCGGGTGCACGCCGTTGGTCACGTGGGCAATGGGGATCTCGTCGTCTGGCACGCCTGGCCAGACGTCTCGCCACAGCTGTCGCGACACTCGCGCGTGCAGCCGGCTGACGCCGTTGACAACGCTGGCGGTGCGAATCGCGAGGACGGCCATGTTGAACCCTTCGTCGGGCTTGCCAGGGTGCACCCGTCCAAGGTCGAGGAACTCTTCGCGTGTGATCCCGAAGATCTCCCGGAACGCGCCGAAGTAGAGTTCCATCTTCTCCGCCGAAAACACATCGATGCCGGCCGGCACGGGCGTGTGCGTCGTGAACACGCCGCTCGCCGCGACGATCTCCAGGGCCTCCTGGAACGAGACGTGCCGTTCGCCCATCAGGTAGCGAATCCGCTCCAGCCCGAGGAAGGCGCAGTGCCCCTCGTTCATGTGGAAGATTCGCGGCCGCAGGTTGAGCGCCAGCAGGGCGCGAATGCCGCCCACGCCGAGAACGATCTCCTGCTTGATCCGCAGGTCGCCGTCGCCGCCGTACAGCTCGTCGGTCACGTCCTGCAGGTCGGGCGGGTTTTCGGGAATGTTGGCGTCGAGCAGCACGAGCGTGACGCGCCCGACCTGGAGGCACCACGGGCGCAGGATCACCTGGCGACCCGCCAGATCGATGGCGATCCGCGTGGGCTGGCCGTCGTCGCCGTGGTGCGGCCTGACCGGCAAGACGGAGAAGTCGTTGACCGGGTACCGCTCCTGCTGCCAACCCTCGTGTGTCAGGTACTGCCGAAAGTATCCCTTCTGGTAAAGCAGTCCGACTCCAACCAGTGGGACCCCGAGCTCACTGGCCGATTTGAGGTGATCGCCCGCGAGGATGCCGAGGCCGCCGGAATAGATGGGCAGACACTCGGTGAGGCCGAATTCCATCGAGAAGTAGGCCACCAGCGGTCGCGATGACGGCCCGTGGGCCTTCTGGTACCACGTGGATGACCTGCCCACGTACTCCCTCAGATCGGCGGCGACCCTGTCCATGTGGGCGAGGAACGCCTCGTCCTGGGCCGCGTCGTGGAGGCGGTCCTGGCTGATGCTCCCGAGCATGAGCACCGGGTTGTGTCCCGCCTCTTCCCAGAGATCGCGGTCGAGGCGCCGAAAGAGGCCGATGGTCTCGTGATCCCACGACCATCGCAGGTTGTACGCGAGCTCTTCGAGCGCCTGGAGTCGCTCTGGCAGGGCCGGTCTGACGTGGAAGGTCTTGACGGGACGCACGCGAATCCTCCAAGAGGACCGTGCGCCGCGCCGGCATCACTCAGGTCCGCCCGGCCGCACGGCGCATCGGATCGAGGGCCACCGGCACGCTACACCCCAAGCGTGCCCCGAGACAAGCCCTCCGGCCACGGGCCGGAGAAGAACAAGGGCGGGTCGAAAGACCCGCCCTTGCCAAATCACTCGACTGACGGCTGGCGCGGCGCGTCAGTTGAAGAAGTACTTGAGGCTGATCAGGAAGCGATAGACGTCGCTGGTGTCCGCCGTCTGCTCGTAGGACTTGTTCATCAGCTGGTTGTTGACGACGCGCATCCGGTAGGTCGCGCGGCCCTGGGCGTCGACGGGGGAGCCGGATATCGTCAGCGGCTGGGCGTTGATCAGGCGCTGGGCAACGCCCCAGTCGCTGTTGAGCAGGTTGCCGAAGTTCAGCATGTCGAGCCGGATCTGGAACCGCTGCTTCGTGCTCCCGACGTTGAAGAACACGTCCTGGGCCACGCTCAAGTCGATCCGGTGGACCAGCGGCAGGAACAGTGCCCCGCGTTCGGCATACTGGCCTCGGCGCTCACTCAGGTAGGGGTCCTGATCGATGTAAGCGTTCCAGGCCTGCGCCTGCTGGTCTGCCGTGTACGTCACGCCGCCCGAGGTGAACGTCTGGAAGTTCATCTCGGAAATGTCGCGGTGGATGTAGAGGAGGTCGTTGCTGCTGCCGCCGTCGTTGTTCAGGTCGCCCGAGAACGTGTAGCTGGCGTTGCCGATCGTCCGACTCTCCCAGAACGCGGACACCGTTGTGGCGCCGAAGTTGAAGTACTCGAGTCGGTACGACCCGGTCACGAAGAACCGGTGGCCTGGTGAAGTGGGCGAGTAGCCGAGCCCGGGATTGTTCGGATCGCCAGAGATCTGGTTGGCGGTCCACGACCCGTAGGCAATCGACCCGGGATCCACGGTGTTCTTGTTCTCGCCGTAGCTGTACGCCGTCCTGAAGAAGCCCTGCCTGTAGGTCTTCGACAGGCTCGCCGCGAGGTTCCACGACTTGCCGACGTCCTGGTTCTTGATGACCGTAGCGTTCGACACGTTCGCGTGGATGCGGTTCGACGTCCAGCGCGGCCGGTTGTCGGCGCCGACAAACGTCGTTTGAGCCGCCGGCAGGTTGGCGTTGATGTAGTAGACGCCGTTCACGTCGTGGTTGTAGAGGTACTCGAGCGTCCCCGTGAAACCGCCGGGAAGCCGCTGGTCCACGGCGATGTTGCTGCGCCACACCTGGGGGAACCTGAAGTCTGCATCCGTCAGGGCCAGCTCGTAGCTCGACGCGGGCGAGCCGTCCACGGAAGCTGGCTTGTAGTGATTCGGATCGGGGTGGAACGGGTAGAGGTTGTTGCCGCGCGAGTCCAGGAAGCCGGTCAGCACGCCGGTGTTGCCGATCTGGTTCGAGATCCACACGTAGGCCGGCTTTCCGGTGAAGATGCCCGTCCCGCCGCGGACCTGGGTGGTGGCGTTTCCGCTCACGTCCCAGTTGAAGCCGGCGCGCGGCGACCAGAGCACGTTGGGGTCGGGCAGCTTGCCTGTCTGGTACTGAATCGGGTTCCCGTCCTCTTCCCTGAAGGTCAGCGCATCGGCGTTGGCGTTGGTGTAGGCGGTGTCGCCAAAGACGGGCACGTCGAACCGCAAGCCAGCCACGATCTTGACGTTGTCGCGAACTGCCCACTCGTCCTGCGCGTAGGCGCCCCAGTAGTTCACCTCGAGCGGCTGGATGGGCTTCTCCTGCCCCGGGATGTTGTTCCAGCGCACCTGGAACCGGTTCAGCGTGACCGGCGAGGTCGTCCGGTTCGGGTTGGCGATGTAGCCGGCCATGTCGGCCTCGAAGTCGGCCAGCGAGTTGTAGACGTAGACGCTCTGCGCGCCGGGGAAGAACACGTTCTCCGACTCGTAGTACTCGTAGCTTGCGCCGAAGGTGAACGTGTGGTTGCGGCCGTACTTCGTGAAGTTGTCCTGCAACTGGAAGGTCTTGTAGCGCAGTTCATTGTTCGGCGTGAAGGGCTCGAACCCCAGCGACGTGTAGACAGAACTGCCGCTCAGGATGTCGATGAACGGGAAGAAGGAGCCCCTCGACGCGCGACTCTCGTCGTTCGTCGTGTAGCCCACGATCAGCGAGTTGGCCATCGTGTTGCGGAGGATGGAGTTCCACTCGCCGACGCCCGACCGGATGTTCTCGAGAATCTGGTAATTCGAGTTCTGGTAGTTCAACCCGGTCGTGTTGGTTCGACGGGTGCCGAACCCCAGCGACGACGAGTTAGAAAGCAGCACGTCGGTGAACGAGTCGAGGTAGATGTATCGGAAGGTGACCTTGTTGGCGTTGTTCAGGTTGTAGTCGGCCCTGAACAGGTAACGCGTGGCCGGCGTCTCGTGGTCGTATTCCTGGTAGGGCCCGGTCTCGTAGTTGAAGGGGGCCCCCGCCATCAGGCGACTGATGCGGTCGAGGTCCGACGCCAGCACGCGCGTCGTGCCGCCACCCACCGTCTCGCCCCCGAGGTTAGCCCGAAACGTGGTTCCGGGCTGCGTCAGGAGCTCGTCCTCGACGTTGAAGAAGAAAAAGAGCTTGTTCGGGACCACGGGACCCGACACCCAGCCACCGGTGTTGCGGAACTCGAACGTCCCCGCGTTCACCGTCAGGTCTTTCGCCTCGGTCCCCACCATGCTGTCGTCGCGAAACTGGTGATAGAAGGAGCCGCGGAACTGGTTCGTGCCCGAGCGGGTGATTGAGTTCACGCCCGCGCCCACGAAGTTGCCCTGGCGCACGTCGAACGGCGCCACGTTCACCTGGAACTGCTCGATGCTCTCAGGGGAGATCGGCGCCACACTGGTTCGATCGCCCGGTGTACCGCCGAGGCCGAACGAGTTGTTGAAGTACGACCCGTCGATCGTGATGTTGTTCAGCCGGTTGTCCACGCCGGCGAAGCTCATGTTGCCGCTGGCCTGCGGTGTCAGCCGGACGAAGTCGCTGATGCGGTTGCTGACCGTTGGCAGGGCCGCGATCTCCTCGCGGCTCAGCGCCGTCGCGGCACCGGTCCGGTTGGAGCTGAACACGGTATCGGACTTGGCGGTGACCGTGATCGTCTCCTGGACGGCAATGGGCCGCACCACGAACGCGAGGTCCGTCGAGACCCCGAGATTCACCATCAGGTTGTCCTGGACCTGGGGCTCGAATGCCGTGCCTCCAGTGCCTGCGAAGGTCACGGTGACCGAGTAGGGCCCGCCCACTCGCATGCCGGGGATCGAGAAACGGCCGTCCGCGCGGGTCGTGGCCTCGTACGTGGTGCCCGAGGGAATGTGAATGGCGATCACGCTCGCGCCGCCAACCGGCTGGCCCTCCTCGTTCGACACGAGGCCCTGCATCGAACCGGTCGTGACGCCTTGTGCGCTGGCCGCGGTGGCCAGGCACCCAGCCATCAGCATGAACAGGAAGAGTCGGAAGAGATGTTTCATGGATGCACTCCTAGACGAGACCCGAAGAAACCCCAAGAACTTATCACTAGAGCAGGATCTCCGCTACCCATTCCGCTAGAGTATGGACCGGTGTGGTGGAGGAACCAGTGGTCATTCCCCCGATCCACGGCCGGGCCGCTCAGCGACCCGCGTAGAGTGCAACGGAGGGAGGCCCTCGCGGTGGAGTCCAATCTGGACCACCTCGGCAGGCGACGTCGTGAGCACCACACCGACCCGGACTCGGGGGAGCCGCTTGGACCCGACGGCGGCGGTCGAGGAGACGGGTGCGAGAACGCGAGGGAACTGCGATGCAGAAACCACGGCCGGGGGACTGGATCCACAGGTTCGAGTACTGGCTTCGCAGAGCCTCGGCGCGCCACACGCTGAGCACCGCGGGCTTCAGGTGGACCATCCACTCCGCCAACATGGTGAAGACGGTCCGATCCCTCGAGCGCTCCGATCCCCTTATGGGTGCGTTCTTTCGTGATGCCTCGGAGGCGGACGTCTTTCTGGACATCGGTGCGAACTTCGGGGTCTGGACGATCCCCGCGGCGGCAGGCGCTCCCAGGCTCGGACACGTGATCGCCATCGAGCCGGCACCTGGACCTTACTGGTGCTTGTTGAAGAACCTCAGGCTCAACAACTGCGCGGACCGCTGCACGCCGGTGGCGGTCGCGGCCGGCGACCACATCGGGACGACCATGTTTCGGATCGACACGCTCGATCCCGGAACCGGCACGAGTCACGTCTGGTCCGGGGGTTCGGCGGCACACGAGCCAACCGGCGCCCTCTGGAGCCCGGAGCCCATCGACATCGTCGTTCCCCTGTTCACGGTTGACGCCCTCATCGCCGCCGTAGGGTCGCCTCGGCCCACCATGGTCAAGATCGACGTGGAGGGCCACGAGGGCGCCGTGCTGTCAGGTATGCAGCACACCATCAGGAACGTGCGCCGCCTGTTCGTCGAAATCCACCCGGATCGACTTCCGCCAGGATTGTCCGCGACGAGACTCCTCGAGGCCATCGGGGCGCACGGCTTCTCGGTACGCGAGTGCCAACAGCGTGGCCGTCAACTGCACGCCCTGTGCGACCGCCCGCATGCCTGATCGTGGTCTGTTCCGAGTCGTGGCTGCGGCACGGCGCGGGGCGCGCCGGGTGGCTCTCGGGGACCCCGGCCCGGCACGTCGCACTACCCGGGTTGGCCCTGTAGTGTCACGATAGGTCCGGCCATGATCCTCTACGTCTCGCCGGAGGCGCGCGGCGGCGTCGACGTGTGGATGGCGAACATCCACGCGGCCATGCGCCAGGCCGGCGTCGCCAGCCGGCTGAGCCTGCTGCCCCACCGCTACAACTTCGCGCCATTTCTGCTGCCACTCGTGCTGCGAGGCGAGTGGGCCGGAGGTGCGCGGGTCGTGCACAGCGGGACGCGGGCAGGTTTCGCACTGCGCGCTTCCGGACGCGCTCTGGTGGTGACGGCGCATCACCTGGTGGCCGATCCCGTCTATCGCCAGTACACCCGGCCGGCCCAGCGAGCGTTCCACCGCCTCGAGCGCGCCTACGACGGGCGTTCGATCGCCGAGGCCGACGTCGTGACGGCGGTGAGCGAGTACACCCGCGCCCGCATCGCCGAGATCTATGGGCGCGCCGACGTGCACGTCATTCCCAACGGCATCGACACGAGTCGCTTCCGCCCGAACGCTGAAACGCGCCCGCGCGCCGACCGCCCCTTCCGCCTCCTCTTCGTCGGTAACCGCACGCGACGGAAGGGCGCCGATCTGCTCGGCCCGATCATGGCTCGCCTGGGCGAGGGCTACGAGCTGTGGTACAGCGGCGGGCAACGCCGCGACGAGGAGCCCATCACGGCGCCGAACGCCACTCGCGGCAGCCTACAGCTCCTGTCACGCCCTGATCTTCCCCTCGCGGCTCGAAGGGTTTGGCCTCGCCGTCGCCGAGGCCATGGCCTGCGGCCTGCCGGTTGTCGCCACCCGGGGCTCATCGCTTCCCGAGCTCGTCATCGACGGGCAAGGCGGCCTCCTCTGCCCGGTCGACGATGTCGAGGCATTCACGACGGCTGTGCGTCGTCTGGCCGACGACCTTCAGCTCCGGCAGGAGATGGGCGCGTTCAACCGGACGCGGGCCGAGCAGGAGTACTCGCTGTCGGTCATGGCCGGTCGGTACACGGCGATCTACGCGCGGCTGGGCGCG
>JAFNAJ010000106.1 GCA_017860085.1 Acidobacteriota bacterium
CGGGCGGCCTACGACGACTCGATCCAGGCGGCGAGCGGCGTCGCCATGCTGTCGGCGATGGTCGAGGGCGAGCCGCGCTACGTCCCCACCATCCTGGCAGACAAGACGACCGCGCTCGCGGTGGTGGGTGCCGTCACCGCGGCCCTCTATCACCGGGAGAAGCACGGCATCGGGCAGGAAATCGAGGTGCCCATGTTCGAGACGATGGTGTCGTACGTGATGACTGAGCACCTGTACGGCCGCGTGTTCGAGCCGCCCGAGGGGCCGGTGGGCTATGCCCGGGTCCTCAGCAAGCACCGGCGTCCGTATCGGACGCGGGATGGCTACCTGGCGGTGCTGCCCTACCTCGACGAGCACTGGCGGACGTTCTGTGCGCTGGCCGATCGCGACGACCTTGCCGAGGACGCGCGATTCGCCACCCTCGGCTCACGGATTGCGCACATCGACGCCGTGTATGCCGAGACCGCGCGTGTCATCGCGACGCGCACGACCGAGGAGTGGCTCGGAGTCTTTCGGCACACCGACATCCCGGTCACCGTGCTGCGCTCGCTCGACGATCTGCTCGACGACGAACACCTCGGGGCGACGGGCTTCTGGCAGATCGTGGAGCACCCCACGGAAGGACAGCTCCGGTTGCCGGGGATCCCGATGACGTTCTCGGAAACACCCGGTTCGGTCCGGCGACCGCCTCCCCGCCTGGGTGAGCACAGCCTCGAGGTGCTGCGCGGAGCGGGCGTTCCCGACGGCGACATTGAGGCCATGCTGGCGACCGGCGCGACCTTGCAGGCTTAGAAAAGGGGACACTCATCTTTCTCGAGTGTCAATTTTTTGACACTCTCCGAGGTCGCGGCCAACCGACCGGCCGAGGGGGACGATCGTGTCCAAAGGCCCACGGGTGGACGGAAAACCGTCGTGGTGACGATAAAGCGTGAAAATCTGGACCTTTCCGCCGGTGTGACCGTGCCGAAAACCCGTCAGGCCGGCGGGACAGTAATTTGCTTAAGTACGCCCGCCACCCTTCGCGAGGGCCGAGACGGTCCGGCGGACGGTGATCTGAACCTCGCGAGGAAGCCCCATGCCACGCCTCGACCCCGAATCCCTCGACCTCGTGCTCCACACGCTGAAGGAGTACGCGGCCAGGGAGCTCAAGCCCGAAGTCCTCATCGAGCTGGATCACAAGGACGAGTTCCCGATGAAGGTCCTCAGGGACCTGTACGACCCCGCCCAGATCGGCCTCCACCTGCTGTTCCTGCCCGAGGAGTACGGAGGCCTCGGCGGCGGCGCCTACGACATCTACCGGGTGTCCGAGACTATGGCGGAGATCGACCTGGGCATCGCCACGGGCGTGCTGGCCACCTTCCTGGGCACCGACCCCATCGTCGTGGGCGGGACACCTGAACAAAAAGCGAAATGGATGGGGCGCATTGCCGAGGAGGGGCTCCTGGTGGCCTATGGCGCGACCGAGCCACAGGCGGGCAGCGACCTGTCGGCCCTCACCACGACGGCCGTTCCGGTGAGCGAGAACGGCCGGGTGACGACCTACACCCTCAGTGGACGGAAGCAGTGGATTAGCAACGGGGGTGTCGCCGCCCTGTACACGATTCTGGCGAATGCCCCAGGGGGACCATCCTGGTTCATCGTCGAGCGCGGGGCATCGGGCTTCTCGGCCGGGAAGCCCGAGGACAAGCACGGCATCCGAGCCAGCAACACCACGATGCTGTTTCTCGACGGCGTGAACGTGCCGGTCGAGAACCTGGTGGGCGGCGTCGAAGGGCAGGGTCTGGCCCAGGCGCAAGCCGTCTTCGGGTACACCCGAGTGATGGTGGCTGCCTTTGGGCTCGGGGCCGGATGGGCGGCTCTGCAGCGTTCCATCCGCTACTCGCAGCAGCGCGTGGCGGCCGGCAGCACGCTGTCACGCAAGCAGGGCTACATGCACAAGCTCGTCGTGCCCCACGCGTGCCGTCTCGAGGCAGCCCGGGCTTACATCGAGTGGACCGCCGAAAGGCTCGACGGCGGCGAGCCAGGCCTCGCCACCGAGGGTGCCGTGGCGAAGTACATGGCCTCGGAAGCGGGCAACCGCGCGGCCGAGGATGCGATCCAGGCGCACGGCGGCAACGGCTACACCAAGGATTACCTGGTCGAGAAGATCAAGCGCGACGTGCGAATCACGACGATCTACGAGGGCACGTCGGAGATTCTCGAGTGGACCATCGCCCGCGATCGCTGGCAGCAGCACCTCAAGAGCCGTGGCGGCTACTACCTCGACTGGGCAGGCCGCCTCGACGGGTTGGCCGCACAGCATCCGGCGACGGCGGCCGCGACGTCGGCGCTCGGGCTCAGAGGTCTCGCCGCTCTGCTCGAGCGGTGCCGTATCGACCGTCTCACACGCAACCAGCACGTGCTGTTCCGTCTTGGCGAGATCATCGCGTTCGCGGAGACGGCCGCGGTGTTCTCGGAACGAGTGGCGCTGCAGCCGACCCACGCGGTGACCTTCCCCGACGGCCTTCTCGAAGCCATGGCCCGGGTGTTCGCCCGCGAGGCCGTGCAGAAGGTGGCCTTCGACGGGGCCCGTTGGGCCATCGGCGCCGGCCAGACCGACCCGGCGTTCCTGCAGCGCCTCGGGCTCGATGCCGCTGCCGCGGCGCAGGTGGGCTTGATCGAGGACATGAACGTCCTCGCCGACAAACTACCGGAGGTGTTCCCGGCCTGAGAGACGAGTTGCCCGGGACGCCTCTGATTCTTCCTGGTGCCTGGCGCACCTCCTCCTTCCCGGGGTGGGTCCGCCTCGGCACCGCCCGTGGAGTCGCGCCATGAACGACCGACGCGAGCGCGCTGTTGCCATCGTGGGTCTGGGTGCCATCCTTCCCGATGCCCCGACAGCGGCCGCTTTTTGGCAGAACGTCTGCTCGAAGCGATATTCGATCACCGAGGTTCCCCCGGGCCGCTGGAGCGTTGCCGACTACTACGACCCCGATCCGGCAGCGCCCGACAAGACCTACAGCAAGATCGGGGGCTGGGTTCGCGGGTTCACCTTCGACTGGAAGCGCTTCCACATCCCACCGCGCGTCACGGCCGCGATGGACGAAGGTCAGCAGTGGGCGGTGACCATAGCTGCCGACGCCCTGGCCGACTATGGCTATCCGTCACGACCGTTGGACCTCGAGCGTACGGGCGTCGTGCTCGGCACCGCGATGGGCGGCGAGTTGCACTACCTGACGGCCCTGCGGGTGATGTTCCCGGAGTTTGCCCGTGCGCTTGACGGGGTGGGCGAGTTCCGCGAGCTTCCGCCCGGTCTCCGCGCCACGATCCTGTCGCGGTGGCGAGAGGCCGTCGGCAGGGCCTTGCCGCCGGTGACCGAGGACACCATGCCCGGCGAGCTGGCCAACATCGTGAGCGGACGCGTGGCCAATGTGCTCAACCTGCGGGGACCGAACTTCATCACCGACGCGGCGTGCGCGTCGAGCTTCGCGGCCATCGACGCCGCCGTCGATCTCCTCGTCGGGCACCACTGCGACGCCGTGATCAGCGGGGGTGTCGATCGCAACATGGGCATCTCGAGCTTCGTGAAGTTCTGCAAGATCGGGGCGCTCAGCGCGACCGGCACGAGGCCGTTTGGCGACGGCGCCGACGGGTTCGTCATGGGCGAGGGCTCGGCTGCGTTCCTCCTCAAGCGTCTTGCCGACGCCGAGCGCGACGGCGATCGCATCTATGCCGTGATCCGTGGCATCGGTGGCTCGAGCGATGGGAAGGGCAAAGGCATCACGGCCCCGAACCCCATCGGGCAGAAGCTTGCGGTCATCCGCGCGTGGGAGGATGCGGGTCTCGATCCGGCGACCGTCGGGCTCGTCGAGGCCCACGGCACCAGCACCAAGGTCGGTGACGTCGTCGAGGTCGAGAGCCTGGCCGAGGTCTTCCAGACGGCAGGGCGCGGGCGCGTCGGGCTCGGGTCGGCCAAGGGCAACATCGGGCATCTCAAGGCGGGCGCGGGTGCCGCGGGGCTGCTGAAGGCTGTCTTCGCCGTCCACTACAAGACGCTGCCGCCGACGCTGAACTGCGAGCGTCCCAATCCCAACATCGACTTTCCGAGCTCCCCGTTCTTCCTGGTGCACGAGCCTGCCGAGTGGGCGCCCGCCAATGGGGATCCGCGGCGGTGTGGCGTGAGTGCCTACGGCTTTGGCGGCACCAACTTTCACCTCGTGATCGAGGAGCACGTCCCCGGCCTGCTCGCGGGCCCTCGGCGAGCGTCGGCCGCCGTGTCGGACGCGGTGCAGAGCGCGCAGTCGACGCCGAGTGCTCCTGCCAATTCGGTGCGCAATCCGCTGCGAGGGATCGTGGCGCTCGGCGCGGTGAGCCCCGCGTCTCTGAAGCAGAGGCTCGACGCGCTCATCGCGCGCGTGCGGGATGGCTACCTGCCACCGGTCGCGCCGCCCGCTGCCGCTGAACTCAGAGGACCGGAGCGTCTCGTCATCGACTTCGGCACGCGTGACGAACTCCTCGACCGGCTCGAGAAGGCGGAGCGCGCGTTGGGCTTCGACACGCCGCAGGCGTGGAAGGCGCTTCAGAGTCAGGGCGTGTTCCGGGGGAGCGGTTCCCGGAAGGGCAAGATTGCGTTCCTCTTCCCGGGCCAGGGGAGCCAATACGTGAACATGGCCAAGGAGCTCGCCGCGTGCGAGCCCGCCGTCGCCGGCGTGTTCGCGGAGGCTGACCGCACGATGGAGCGCATCCTCGGCGAACCGTTGACGAACTTCATCTTCGTCGACGAACAGGATCCAGCCTCCGTCGAGCGGGCCGAGGAGAGCCTGAGGCAGACCGCGGTCACGCAACCGGCGGTGCTCACCGTCGACCGCGCAATCGAGCGCCTCCTGGTCGAGTTCGGCGTGAGACCCGACTTCGTCATGGGGCACTCGCTGGGGGAGTACGCCGCCCTGGTCGCCGCGGGCGTGATGCCCTTTGACGACGCGCTCGAGGCGTCGGCCGCGCGTGGGCGTGAGATGACCCGCGTCAGCGTGGAGGACAACGGCTGGATGGCCGCCATCATGGCGCCATTGGCCGAGGTTCACAAGACGCTCGAGACGATCGACGGTTACGTGGTCGTCGCGAACATCAACGGGTATTCGCAGTCGGTCATCGGCGGCAACAGCGAGGCGGTCAGGAAGGCCATCGAGATCTTCTCGGCGAAGGGCTACCAGGCCATTCAGCTCCCCGTGAGCCACGCGTTCCACACGCGCATCGTCGCACCTGCCGCCGGGCCGCTGCGCAGTGTGCTCGATCGGTTGAGGATCTCGCCGCCGACCCTGCCGCTCATCGCGAACGTCACCGGCGAGCTGTACCCCCAGACGATCGAAGGGATCAAGGACATCCTGGCGCAGCAGATTGCGTCGCCCGTGCAGTGGGTCAAGGGCCTCGAGACCCTCTATGCGGAAGGGGTGCGCACGTTCGTCGAGGTGGGGCCCAAGAAGGCCCTCAAGGGTCTCGTCGACGACGTGCTCGGCAGCAAGCCCGACGTCGTGTCGCTCCACACCAACCATCCGAAGCCGGGCGGGCTGCAGACGCTCAACCAGGCCCTGTGCGGACTGTACGCGGCAGGCTGGGGCCTCGGGCCGGTTGAGGCCGCCACGCCGGTGGCTGTGGGAGCGCCGGTGGCCGCGTCACGATCGATCGCGGATCCCGCGATTGTCGTTGCTTCGAATGCGGCGGCCGCGGCCGTTGCCTTGTCGCGGCCCGAGGCTCCTGCCGCGGTACCCGCGTCCGAACTGCCTGCTCCAGCGGGAGGTCCCGTGTTGCGTCCTGCGTCTCAAGAGATTCCAGTCACCGTCGACGTTCTGGCCCAGGCGATCGCGCAGGCCATGCGCGATGCGACACCGCAGTCGCGCGTCGTCGATCGCAACGACGCGCCTCGCGGGTCGGTGGTGATCAGCGGCACCGGCCTCGGCCTGCCTGGGCCTGAGAAGTCCATCATGGATCCATCGAACGTGGATCGGATCCTCCGCGGCGAGCAGTTCATCGATCTCATGCCCGAACGGTTCCGCTCGCAGATGGCTCGCAAGCACGTCACGCGCGTGGTGAAGAGCGAGGACGGCAGCGGACGGTTCGAGACGATCGACGACACCGCGAACGTCATCAAGCTCGCCGGCCGCCCCGGTGCCTTCGATCTCACCGAGGAGTACGGCGTTCCGGCGAAGCTGGTCGAGGCGCTCGACACGACCACTCAGCTCGCAATGGCCGCCGGGCTCGACGCGCTTCGTGAAGCGGGAATCCCGCTGATCCAGACGTGGCGCAAGACCACCACCGGCAAGTACCTGCCCGATCGGTGGCTGTTGCCCGAGTCGATGCGCGACGACACCGGTGTCGTCTTCACGTCCGCCTTCCCGGGATACGATCGCTTCTCCGACGAAGCCAAGCGCTACTTCACCTACGAGGGTCGGCTCGAGCGACGGCGCCTGCTCGAGGAGTTGCGCTCGTCTGTGCGGGATCCCGAGGCCTTGCGTGAGATTCACCGGCGGATTGTCGAGGTGGACGATGAGCTCGCGCGCGAGCCGTACGCCTTCGATCGACGCTTCCTCTTCCGCATCCTCTCGATGGGCCACAGCCAGTTCGCGGAGTACATCGGAGCGCGGGGACCGAACGCGCACGCGAATGCCGCGTGCGCCAGCACGGCGCAGGGCGTGGCGATGGCCGAGGACTGGATTCGCACCGGCCGGTGTCGGCGCGTGGTGATCATCGGCGCCGACAACGTCACGGGCGAGCACCTGATGGAGTGGATCGGGTCGGGCTTCTTGGCCACGGGCGCTGCAGCAATCGACGACAAGGTGGAGGAGGCCGCCGTCCCGTTCGACCGGCGACGCCACGGCACCATCCTCGGCATGGGCGCGTGTGCGCTGGTGGTCGAGAGCCAGGACGCGGTCGAAGAACGCGGGATGCGGGGCATCGCGGAACTGCTCGCCAGCGAGGTGCGCAACAGCGCGTTCCACGGCACGCGGCTCGACGTGGCCCACGTATCGGCGTCGGTCGAGAGCCTCGTGGCGTCTGGCGAGCGGCGCTTCGGCCTCAGCCGGCAGCACATCGCCCCCCAAACCGTGTTCGTGTCGCACGAGACGTACACGCCTGCGCGCGGCGGCAGTGCGTCGGCCGAGATCGCCGCCCTGCGCTCGGTGTTCGGCGCCTCGGCCAGCGAGATCGTGATGGCCAACACGAAGGGGTTCACGGGCCATCCGATGGGCGTGGGCATCGAGGACGTCATCGCGGTGAAGATCCTCGAGCACGGCGTGGTGCCGCCGGTGCCGAATTTCAAGGAGGTCGATCCCGAGCTCGGCCCCCTGACGCTCAGTCGAGGTGGCCGGTACCCGGTGAAGTACGCGATTCACCTCGCGGCAGGGTTTGGCTCGCAGGTCGCGTTGACGCTCACGCGACGCATTCCTGGAGGGCTCGACCGCGTCGACAACAGCCCCCTCTACCAGCACTGGCTCGATGAGGTCAGCGGGTACGACCGCGCCGAATTGGAAGTCGTGAAGCGCACGCTGCGCGTGGTGTCGAAGGGCGTGCCGCCACACGCACCTGCGCCCAACCGCTGGCGCTGGGGCACAGAGCCCACCAGGCGGGCGCCTGCTCCGGGCGACGACGCGACGACCGCCGCGCGACCAGCGCCGATGGCCCCCCCGAGCGCCGACCGCCCGGTGCTGACGGTTGAGCCCGGTCCCATCGCCGAGCGCCGAGCGCCGACCGCCGAACCTCCTGGTGTCGCGGCCGGTCTCCCTGCCGGTCGGGCCCCGAGCGCTGAACCGGCGCCGACGGCCGAGCGCCGAGCTCCGACCGCCGGGCCGGCGGCGGCCCCGAGCGCCGGACCCCAGGTCCCAAGCCCCGAACCCCGAGCGCCCAGTGCTGCGCCTCGTGAGGAGGTGA
>JAFNAJ010000107.1 GCA_017860085.1 Acidobacteriota bacterium
GTGCCACAGCAGCCCGAACAGCACGCTCGCCACGAGGGCCCCGAGCCCGGTTGCGGCGTAGTACCAGCCAAACGCCGTCCCCCTCAGCGCAGCAGGCGTGAGGTCCGTCACGAGCGCTTTTTCGGCCCCCTCGGTGAGGCCGAAATACACGCCGTAGACGAGAAACAGCGACACGACGGCCCCCAGGCTCTGCAGCCACGCGAATCCCGCGTAGACCAAGGCGTAGATCGCCCATCCCGCCCCGATCACGGCCCGGCGTCCAAACCGGTCCGCGAGCAGGCCTCCGCCTACGGAGGTGGCCGCCTTCACAACGTGCAGCGCCGCCCACAGCAACGGGACCACCGGCGCGGCCACCCCCAGGGCCGACAACTGCAGCAGAAGGAACGCGTCCGAGGAGTTGCCCAGGGTGAAGACGAGGAGCACGCTCAGCAGCCGGTAGAACGATCGGGGCAACCGGGGCACACCCGACGCATCGGTCGCCGGCAGCGCACCAGATCGAATCTGCCCAACCGAGCGCTCGTCAGGCGGCAGCCTGAAAAGCAACAGGACGACGAGCGCGCTCGGCACGAGGGTCGCGAGAAAGAGCGCGCGCATCTGGCCCGGCCACTGCCACAGGAACGCCGCCGCCAACAACGGTCCCAGGATGGCCCCGACGTGGTCCATCGCACGATGCGCACCGAACACGCGTCCACGAATCGACGCGGGCGAGGCTGCGGCCAGCATGGCGTCGCGAGGCGCGCTGCGCACGCCCTTCCCCACCCGGTCGGCAAAGCGCAGCGCCAGCACATGTCCCCACGTGCCGGCCAGACCGATCAAGGGTCGGATGCCCGACGACAAACCGTAGCCGACCTGAACCAGGACGCGGCGGCGCTGCGACCGGTCAGACAGATACCCGGATCCGACCTTGAGACCGCTGGCGGTCGCTTCAGCCACGCCCTCAACGACGCCGATCGAGACGACCCCAGCACCAAGAGTGTGCGTGAGGAAGAGCGGCAGGATGGGGTAGATGGCCTCGCTGGCCGTATCCGTCAGCAGGCTGATCCAGCCGAGGAGCCACACTGGCTTCGGAAGCCATGGGCCAGGCGTCGACTCGGCACAGCCCGAAGGCGCCCGACGAGCACCAGGGTTGGGGAGATGTGAACCGTCAGTGGGTCCTGGCACGGCCTTCGCCGCCCGCCCGGCTCGGACGCTCGGCATCGACCACGGCTCGCGGCACGCGGCGTCGACGCCGGCCACGCTGGAACGGAACGACGGTGACGTCGGTCTCGCCTAGAGCGGTCTGTCGCTCGTCCATCGTGACCGCGTCGCTGGCGTCACGCGCGGACGCGGCACGCCTGATGAGCCAAAGGCCCGGCGTCCCATCGAGGAAGAGGGCCCCGACCCCGACGTAGGTCGTCAGCAGCAGCCACGCGCCCGCCACGCCGACCCACCCGGCCCCGGCGAACCACAGCCCTCCGAGCGTGAGGGTCACGACGAGTCCGTCGACGAGGGCTCCGCCGATCCTCCGCGGATCGAGCCACGAGCGGCGCCGCCCGTCGGCGAGCGTCAACCGGAGGGCCTCGGCTCGAACGCCGGTCGTGGTGAGCCTCCTCGGAACCGTCACCACGGCCTGGCCGGCCTCCGGGTGGACGACGGCGAACTCGGCAAGGAGGTGCTCGGGATCGAGGCCGACCGCGTCGGCATACGCGCGCACGAACGCCCGCCGAAAGATGCCGGTGGGCCACCGCGACAGGTCGCCCTCTTCGAGCCCGGCCAGCAGGGACGCGGCGATCTTGGTGCGGTTCGCGATCAGGTCGAGCGCGAGCCCGCGCCGTTCACGCTCGCGGCGCAGCCACGCGCCGAACGTCGCCCGATCGGTCAAGGAGTGTTCTTCCACGCGCGGCAGCCAGTGCTCGAAGTATACGACGAGGCTCACACCTTCAGGAAGATGCCCCGCTTGTACATCGCCCACAGGACGACGTAGAGGAACCCGAGGTTCGCCAACGCGTACAGCAGCGACGCGTTGTAGGGCGACGCCAGCGGTGCGAAGAACGACGCGTACACCCACGTCCTCCACGACACCACCGAGCCGTCGTCGAGCGTGACCTTCCAGACGATGCTGAGCTTGGTGAGCAGGCCCGAGAGCACGAAGAGCGCGATCGCGTTGGTGCCCAGCACGATGAGCGGGTAGGCCGCACGCCGCCAGCCCCTCATGTCGATCATCAGGTAGCAGGCGCCGAGAAGGAGGCTGGCCAGGCCAGCGGTGTACATCGCGTAGGAGCTGGTCCAGAGGTTCTTGTTGAGCGGAAAGACCAATGACCAGGCGAGCCCGAGGGCCGCGACGACGGCCCCGCCCAATACGAGCCCGCGCAGACGCGCGACGCCGGGCGCGCTCACGCGCAGCCAGAGGCCAGCCAGCAGCCCCAGCAGGGTCGTGCCGATCGCCGGGATCGTGCTGAGCAGCCCCTCAGGGTCCCACCGCGGCTTCCAGAGGTGTCCGCCCATGAGCGCGCGGTCGATCACGGCGCCAACGTTTCCCTCGGGACTCAGGTCACCTGTCGCACCGGTCTCTCCAGGCACCATCATCAGGATCGACCAGTAGCCCACGAGCGCCACCAGCGCAATGAGGGCAATGCGCCGCGCGGCCCGACCCACCCCGACCCGGCCGCCCGGCGGCATGACCCGCACGAACACGAGCGCCGACACGAGGTAGCAGAGCCCGATTCGCTGGAGCACGCCGGGAATCCGCATGTGGGCAATGTCGAACCTCGGGAACGCCGCCAGAAACCAGCCCAGCAGCACGAGGACTGCGGCGCGGCGGACGATCGACGACACGTGCGCCGTCTTGCGCGACAGCGTGATCGAGACGCCGACGATGAACAGGAAGAATGGGAAGACGAGGTCCGTGGGCGTGCACCCATGCCACTCGGCATGCAGCAACGGCGCATACACGGTGCCCCAGTCTCCCGGGTTGTTCACGATGACCATCGCGGCCATCGTGAGGCCTCGGAAAGCGTCGAGGGCCAGCAGGCGATCGGCAGCTTGACTCGTGGGCTGAGGCGTCGGCACGCCGAGAATGTAGCACCAAAGCCCCGCGACGTCACCGGCCCGCTGGCGCAGGATCTGTCTCGCGAGCGCCTCTTGTGCGCGGCCGCGGTCAGTCGCGCTGGACCTCGTCGAGGAGCTCGGTCGACTCGGTGTCCGGCAGCGCGTGCTCGTGCCCACGCGCATACAGGAAGGCGATGGCAAAGATCACCACGATGAGCCCGAGCGACAGCCACTTGGGCACCTCGAACGCCACCCAGCCAACCTCGTGGAAGTACTCGATCAGCAGCTTGAGCCCCACCCACGCAATGATGACGAAGGCACCGTCGACGAGGGCGGGGTACCGCTCGACCACCCGCAGCAGCTCGCCGATCAGCAGGCGCATCGCGATGATTCCCAGCACCCCGCCGGCCACGATGACCCAGAGCTTCGACGACATCGCGATGGCCACCAGGATCGAATCGACGGCAAACACGATGTCGGTGAGCTCGACCTTCACGACCGTCGTCCAGAACGCGGACAGGCCGGGCCACGCCCGCGCGGGCTTGGCCTTGCGCCGCTCGTCGGCCCCGCCGTGCTGCGAGAAGTGGCTGATGGGCAGGTAGAGCAGGTAGAGCGCGCCAACCAGCTTCACCCAGCCGAGCTGGATCATGTAGACGGCAAAGACGGTCGCCGTGATGCGGAACGCGAACGCGCCGAGGATGCCATAGCGGAGCGCCTTGCGCCGCTGGCGCTTCGGCAGCCCGAGCACGAGCACCGCGAGGACCATGGCGTTGTCGGCACTGAGCAACCCCTCGAGGATGACGAGGAGGCCGATGGTGAGCAGGTCGCTGAAGTGAACGTCCACGGCGTCGGGCCTGCCGGGCCCGGGTCTGGCGGACGCCGCGCCCAGGCGGGGCGAGTCGCCAGTATGACCCCAGCGCAGGGTGAGGGGCAAGGCGGAGGGCGTCAGGGACCGATCGTATCGACTCAATAGATTGACATGACTTATGTCAATGTCTATACTCGTGGTGTACAGGGATGTCATGCGCACACCCGACGAACTCATCTTCATCAGCACGGCCGCCCGACTGCTGGGCATGCACCCCCAGACCCTGCGCAAGTACGAGCGCCTCGGCCTCGTGCGGCCGACCCGTGCCGTGGGCAGCATGCGCGTGTACTCCACCGAGGAAATCGCGCGTCTGCGACTGATCAAGCGACTCGTCGACGGTGCCGGCGTGAACCTCGCTGGCGTGCAGCGACTGCTCGGCGTGGCTGACGTGGTGACGCGGATGCGCCCGCTGATGCGGGAGGCGTCGGCTGGCCGGGCGGACGCCCGTCGCCGGCTCGCCCACGAACTCGACACCCTCTGTGACCTGCTCGGGTTGTGACGGTTATGGAATTCAAGGACTACTACACCACGCTCGGCGTCGCGCGGACGGCCACCGAGAAGGAGGTCAAGCAGGCCTACCGCAAGCTCGCGCGGAAGCTCCACCCTGACGTGAACCCGGGCGACGCGTCCGCCGAACGCCGCTTCAAGGAGATCAACGAGGCGTACGAGGTCATCGGCAACCCCGAGCGTCGCAAGAAGTACGACGAGCTGGGCGCGAACTGGCGTGCGTACGAGCAGGCGCCTGGGGGCGCGGGGGCCTGGCCGGGAGGCCAGGGGTGGCGGGTGGATCTCGGAGGCCCCGGCGACTTCCGCACCGTGTCCGAGGACGAACTTGGCGACATGCTGGGCGGCGGCGCGTTCTCCGAGTTCTTCCAGGCCTTCTTCGGCGGTGCGCCCTCGCAGAGCCGCGGCCCGGCGCGCAGCCGCCGTCGCGCCGGCCGTGACGTCGAGCAGGAGCTGCAACTCGTGCTCGAAGAGGCGTACCGCGGAACCCTGCGGCGGCTGTCGATCAAGAGCGATGGCCACACCCGGACCGTGGACGTGCGCATTCCGCCAGGCGTAAAGGACGGTGCCCGCGTCAGGGTCCCCGGCGAAGGCGAGTCGGGACTCGACGGCGGTACGGCTGGCGACCTCTACCTGCGTATCCGCCTCCTGCCGCACGAACGCTTCGAGCGGCGTGGCGACGATCTGCACGTCCGCGTGTCGGTACCGATCACCACCGCCGCCCTCGGTGGCCAGGCCGACGTGCCCACGCTCGAAGGCAAGCCGGTCCGCCTCAAGATTCCCGAGCTCACGCAGAGCGGACAGGTGTTCCGCATCCGCAACAAGGGCATGCCCGTGATGAAGAAGGCAGGCGAGCACGGCGACCTTTACGTCGCCATCGACATCGAGATGCCCACGTCGCTCTCCCCCGAGCAGCGCGCGCACTACGAGGCGCTCGCCCGGCTCGACCGATAGGCCCCGACGATGAACCTGAATCGACTGACCGAGAAGGCCCAGGAAGCCGTGCTGGCGGCCCAGCAACTGGCCGAGCGCGCTGGCAACCCCCAGCTCGAACCGGAGCACCTGTTGACGACGCTCGTCGAACAGCGCGACGGCGTCGTGCCCGCGCTGCTCGCGAGAATGAGTGTCGAGCCCCAGGCCCTGGCCTCCGCGCTGCGCCGCGAACTCAGCGCGCTGCCGCAGGCCCGCGGCGGCGCACAGCCCGCGTTGTCCCCCCGCTTCCGCGCGGTGGCCGATGCCGCGCAAGCCGAGGCCGAGCAACTGAAGGACGAGTACCTCAGCACCGAGCACCTGTTGCTGGCGATGGCCAGCGAACCGGGTCGTGCGCCGGCGGCGCGGCTGCTGCGCGACAGCGGCATCACGCGCGACCGCATCTTCGAGGCTCTCACGGCGATCCGCGGATCGCAGCGGGTCACCGATCAGACCCCGGAAGGCAAGTACCAGGCGCTCGAGCGTTATGGCCGCGACCTGACCGACCTCGCCCGCAAGGGCAAGCTCGACCCGGTGATCGGCCGAGACGAGGAGATTCGGCGGGTGGTCCAGGTGCTCTCGCGGCGCACCAAGAACAACCCCGTGCTCATCGGCGAGCCCGGGGTCGGCAAGACCGCCATCGTCGAGGGCCTGGCGGGACGCATCGTCCGAGGTGACGTCCCCGAGGGGCTGAAGGACAAGCGCATCGTTGCCCTCGACATGGGGTCGCTGGTGGCCGGCGCCAAGTACCGGGGCGAATTCGAGGAACGCCTGAAGGCCGTCCTCAAGGAGATCACCGACTCGAGCGGCCAGATCGTGCTCTTCATCGACGAGTTGCACACCGTGGTGGGCGCGGGCGCCGCCGAGGGCGCCATCGACGCCTCCAACATGCTGAAGCCCATGCTCGCGCGCGGCGAGCTGCACACCATTGGTGCCACGACGATCGACGAGTACCGCAAGCACATCGAGAAGGACGCGGCCCTCGAGCGTCGCTTCCAGACCGTGCTCGTCGGCGAGCCGTCGGTCGAGGACACCATCAGCATTCTCCGTGGCCTGCGCGAGCGGTATGAGATCCACCACGGCGTGCGGTTGAAGGATTCCGCGCTGGTTGCCGCCGCGGTCCTGTCGCACCGGTACATCCCCGACCGCTTCCTGCCGGACAAGGCCATCGACCTCGTCGACGAGGCCGCCTCGAAGCTCCGCATGGAGATCGACTCGATGCCCGCCGAGCTCGACGAGGTCTCGCGCCGGCTCATGCAGCTCGAGATCGAACGAGAGGCGCTCAGGAAGGAGACCGACGCCGCCTCGCTGGAGCGCCTTGCGCGGCTCGAGAAAGAGATCGCGCAGCTCAAGGAGGATCAGACCCGCCTGTCCGCGCAGTGGAGCCAGGAGAAGGACACCATTCAAGCCACTCGCAAGATCAAGCAGGAGATCGAGCAGGTGCGACTCGATATCGAGCGGGCGCAGCGCATGGGCGACTATGCGGCGGCCTCCGAACTGCAGTACGGCCGCATTCCCCAGCTCGAGGGCCGCCTCCGCGCGGAGGAGACCCGGCTCTCGACCCTCCAGGCGGGCCAGCATCTGCTGAAGGAAGAGGTGGACGAAGAAGACATCGCCGACGTGGTCAGCAAGTGGACCCACATCCCGGTGAACCGACTCGTCGAAGGCGAGATCCAGAAGCTCCTGCAGATGGAACATCGGCTCCACGAGCGGGTCGTCGGCCAGGACGAAGCCATCGAGGCGGTTGCCAGTGCCATCCGCCGGGCTCGTGCGGGCCTTCAGGATCCGAACCGCCCGCTGGGCAGCTTCGTCTTTCTCGGCCCGACGGGCGTCGGCAAGACGGAGCTGGCCCGCGCGCTGGCCGAGTTCCTGTTCGACGACGAGCGGGCGCTGGTGCGCATCGACATGTCCGAGTACCAGGAGAAGCACACCGTCTCCCGGATGATTGGCGCGCCCCCGGGCTATGTGGGGTACGAAGAGGCGGGTCAGCTCACCGAGGCGGTGCGGCGCCGCCCCTATTCAGTCGTGCTCTTCGACGAGGTCGAGAAAGCGCACGCGGAAGTGCTCGACGTCCTGCTCCAGGTGCTCGACGATGGACGGTTGACCGACGGCAAGGGACGCGTGGTCGACTTCAAGAACACGGTCGTGATCATGACGTCGAACCTCGGCAGCCACTATCTCGCCGAGCACGCCGGCCGGGAAGGGGTGCTGTCGGAGGGTGTGCGCCGTCAGGTGATGGACGCGCTGCGGCAGCACTTCCGGCCCGAGTTCGTCAACCGGATTGACGAAGTGATCATCTTCCACCCGCTGACCCGCGAGCACCTCAAGCAGATCGTCGACATCCAGGTGCGGCACCTGCTCGAACGACTCGAGGAGCGCAAGCTGACCTTCGAGCTGACGGACGCGGCGCGCGACCAACTCGTGTCGGAAGGCTTTGATCCTGTCTACGGAGCGCGGCCGCTCAAGCGAACGCTGCAACGCCGCGTCCTGGACCCGCTCGCGATGAAGCTGCTCGAGGGCGAGTT
>JAFNAJ010000108.1 GCA_017860085.1 Acidobacteriota bacterium
CGTCAGGGGATCGACGTTGTCGATCTCGGGGCCGGCGAGCCCGACTTCGCCACCCCCGACCACGTCAAGGCGGCCGGGCGCGCGGCCATCGACGCCGATTGCACGAAGTACACGGCCAATGCGGGCATCGAGGAGCTGCGGACCGCCATCTGCGACCGCTATCGCGCCGACTACGGCGTGTCGTTCGCCGCGGCAGAGGTGATCGTCACGGCGGGCGGGAAGCAGGCCCTGTACAACGTGGCCCTGTCGCTGTTCGGGCCCGGTGACGAGGTCATCACCCACGCACCCGGCTGGCCGACCATCGTCGAACAGATCAAGCTGGCGGAGGCAATCCCCGTCATCGTGCGCACCCACGGCGAGGACGGGTTTGCGTTCCATCCCGACGCGTTTCTCCAGGCGATGACGCCAAGAACGCGCGGCATCATCATCAATTCGCCGTGCAATCCTACGGGTGCGCTGATCGAAGAGCCGCAGCTTGCGGCCATTGCCGACGAGGCGGCGCGTCGTGGGATCTGGCTCGTGCTCGACTCGTGCTACGAGCACCTGATCTACGACACCGCCGCCCACAACCTGCCGAAGGTGCTCGTGGAGCGGCATCGGGAGCGCAGCGTGATCGCGGGGTCGGCCTCGAAGGCCTACGCGATGACCGGGTGGCGCTGCGGCTGGGCCATTGGTCCGACCAGGGTCATCGCGGCCTGCAATGCCATTCAGAGCCACTCGACCTCGAACGCCTGCTCGATCAGCCAGCACGCGACCCTGGCCGCGCTGCAGGCGTCGCAGTCGTGCGTCGAGGCGATGCTGGCCGAGTATCGCCAGCGCCGCGAGATCATCTGGCAGCTGCTGACGGCCGACCCACGGGTCCGCTGCCTGAAACCTGCCGGGGCCTTCTACCTCTTCGTGGACATCACGGGTTTGCTGTCGCCCACGGGCATCCGCACGTCGGCCGAGTTCGCACAAGCGCTGCTCGACGATGTCCGTGTGGCCCTGACGGCGGGCGAGGCGTTCGACGCGCCAGGCTTCCTCCGCATTTCGTACGCGACATCGGTGGACCGCCTGCGCGAGGGCGCCAGGCGCATACAGCAGTTCGTCGCGGCGCTCGACCGCGGCGAACGCGCATCCCTCGGCTCGCGGTGAGCCTGCCCCCCGACCTGCTCACGACGCTCGAGGCGGCCCTGGGCCCCGAGTTCGTCCTGACCGATGATGTCGCCCTCGAGGCGCACAGCGTCGACGGTCTCCGCCGTGGCGCGCGTCCGCCAGACGCCGTCGTCCGGCCGGGCACGGCCGAAGACGTGCGCCGCGTGCTCATGGCGTGCAGCGCGGCGCGCGTGCCCGTGGTGCCCCGCGGCGCCGGCACCGGCTACTCGGGCGGCGCCGTTCCGACGCGCGGTGGTGTCGTCCTCGCCATGGATCGCTTCGATCGAATCGTCGAGATTGACGAAGAGAACCTGCTGGCGGTGGTCCAGCCCAACGTCATTACGGGCGTCCTGCAGGCGGAAGTGGAGCGGCGCGGGCTGTTCTACCCGCCCGATCCCGCCAGCCTCGACCGCTCGGCCCTCGGGGGGAACGTCGCCGAGTGCGCGGGCGGCCCGCGAGCATTCAAGTACGGGACGACGCGCCACTACGTGCTGGGCCTCGAGGCGGTGTTGCCGACCGGCGACATCATCCGCACCGGCGGGCGCACCGTGAAGAACGTGGTGGGCTACGATCTGACCCAACTCCTCATAGGGTCTGAGGGCACGCTCGCCGTGGTGACGGAGATTGTGCTGCGTTTGCTGCCCAAGCCTCCTTCCGTGGTGACATTGCGGGCGACGTTCGCGAACGTGGGCGAGGCGGCAGACGCCGTGACGCGACTCGTGCGCGAGCGTGCGGTGCCGGCGGCGCTCGAGTTGGTGGACGGCGTCTCGCTCGACGCGGTTGCGGCGCATCTCGAGGATCGGTCGCTGGCCCCGGCAGGTACCGGCGCCCTGCTGCTCATCGAGGTCGATGGAATGGACGCGTCGGTCGACGAGGAAGCCACGCGCGTGGCGCGCGCGTGCTTCGACGCCGGCGCAACCGATGTGCAGCGCGCCCAGTCCGAGGAGGAACGGCAGCGGCTCTGGCGAGCCCGGCGCGAGCTGTCGCCCGCGTTGAAAGCGCTCGCGCCCGCCAAGCTCAATCACGACGTGGTGGTGCCCAAGGGGCTGATCCCGCGGCTGTTCACCCTGGTCGCGGACCTCAGCGCCTCGCACGGCCTGCTGATCCCGTGCTTCGGTCATGCGGGCGACGGCAATATCCACGTCAACATCATGGCCGACCCGGACCAGCCGGGGCAGATGGAGCGCGCTCGGCTCGCGGAGCGGCACCTGCTGGAAGGAGTGGTGGCGCTCGGCGGGTCGATCAGCGGCGAACACGGTATCGGCTTCACGAAGGCGCAGTTTCTCGGGCTCCAACTGTCGCCCGAGGTCATCGCGCTGATGCGCCGCATCAAGCGCGCCTTCGACCCTTGCGACATCCTGAACCCAGGGAAGATCTTCCCGGACGCGGAGGTCTGAATCGGCGTCGCCTGACGGCGCCCTCAGCTCCCTGCCGTCGGCATACAGCCGGGTCTCGGGGTTCGGCCGCCGGCTGATGGCTGGCAGCCGCTCGTACGCAGCGGGCTTCTAGCGCCAGCGGCCCGGAATCTCGGCGTCACAGCCGGGGCAGCGGCCTCGCGGTGTGAGCTCGTTGCGCAGGATGCGGTAGCCGCGCCGCTCGATGAGACGGCGACTGCACGACGGACAGGCCGTGTCTTCGAGGTCGCCGACCATGCCGGGGAGATTCCCGGCGTACACGTACCGCAACCCCGCCTGACGTCCGATGGCGGCGGCACGCCGCAGCATGGCTGGCGTCGTGTCGGGCGGGTCGGTCATCTTGTAGTCGGAGTGGAACGCTGTGACGTGCCAGGGGATGTCTGGCGACACGCCAGCCACGAACTCCGTCAGGCGTCGCAGTTCGGGCTCTGAATCGTTGAAGCCCGGCACCAGCAGCGTGACGATTTCGAGCCAGATGCCGCGCGCGTGCAGGTCGCGGACCGAGTCGAGGATCGGCTGCAGTCGGGCGCCCAGCCGGCGGTACTGATGTTCGTCGAAGCTCTTCAGGTCGACCTTGCACGCATCGAGCCAGGGCTGCAGGTAGGCGAGCACCTGGGGCGTGCCATTGCCGTTCGAGACGTAGCCGGTTGCCAGGCCCGCGCGACGCGCTTCGCGAAACACCGTGACCGCCCACTCGCTGGTGATGAGGGGTTCGTTGTACGTGCTCACGACGGAGCGGGCGCCCAGGCGCACTGCCTGGGCGACGAGATCGGACGGCGACACGTCCCGTGGGGGAGCGACCGCCGAGGGGTCGCGCAGCGCCTGGGAGGTGATCCAGTTCTGGCAGTAGGCGCAGTGCATGTCGCAGCCGAGCATGCCGAACGAGAAGGCGAGCGACCCCGGCCAGGCGTGGAAGAACGGCTTCTTCTCGATGGGGTCGCACTGAGCGCCGGCGACGTACCCCCACGGCGCGTAGAGGGTCCCGCCTCGATTGAAGCGGACCTTGCAGACGCCGGCGGCGCCATCGGGAATACGGCACGCGTGACCGCAGGCCAGGCACCGCACCCACCCGCCGTCGAGTCGCTCGGTAAGGTCGGCCTCGCGCGTGCGCTCGCGGAGTACCTCGGCCAGCGTGGCCATACCATCATCTTACGCCCGGAGGGCCCGGTCGGAGACCCGGGAGAGAAGGGGACCGGCAGCCAGGCGTCAGCGGTTGGCGACGAGCACAACCCGCTCGACTGGCAGCTGAGAGCCGAGGCGGAAGAAGGTGCCCAGCCGCAAGCGGGCGACGTTGAAGTACGGCACCTCGGCGACGCGCAAGAGGGGACGACCCAGTCGGCGTTCCACAGCGGGCAGGGCATCGGCCTCCATCACGCAGTGGACACGCTCGGCGTTCCGGAGAAACGTCACGGCCTCGTCCTCCGAGGTGAGGTCCTCCTGCCGACGGCCGGTGTAGAAGACCAGGTTGCGCACGAAGACGCGATACGTGCCCGACCGCGCCACCGGCGCATCCGCCAGGGCCCGGCGAGCAATCGTCTGGACGGGTTCAGGCCCAGCCATGGAGTACACCGCAAACTGCAATACGAGCAAGGTGACGGTCGACGCCGACGCGAGTGTCGCGACCATCCACTCCTGGGGCAGCCACCAGGCGGCGGCGAACGTCGCCGCGGCCGCGGCCAGCAGCAGCACCGACGCGCCGACCGCGCCCGCGCCCGACACCGTGGCCAGGACGGGCCGCAGGCGCAAGAAGAGGAAGAAGACGGCGATGAGCGCGAACCCGCTGACCGTCGTGCACCACGCCAGACCGATGTCGCGTCGGCCCCGCTTTGCGGCACGGTCGAGCCGGGCCGCGACCGTGGCGCCGATCAGCAGAGCCAGCGGCGGAAGGGCCGGCAGTACGTAGCGCGGCTGCTTGCCGATCGAGAGCGAGTAGAAGACCAGAGGCGCTCCCGCCCAGGCGACGAGCGCCCATTCGCGAGTGTCCAACGACCGAGCCCGTCCAACGACGCGACGTGCAGTGCCGAGCCAGAGGGCGATGACGGGCGACCAGGGGAGGAGCCCGCCGAACACGATCGGCACGTAGAAGAGCACCGATCGCGGCTCGTTGTAGCGACTGGTGGCGAAGCGTTCGAGGTTCTCGCCGACGAAGAAGCGATAGATGTAGTCGAGGCCGTGGTGCTGAGCCATGGCCAGGTACCACGGCATCGACAGCGCGACGAAGACCGCTGCGCCCAGCAGCCAGTCGGACGGCGCGCCGGGCAGCCGGAACCGGCGACCGCGTGGCCCGAGCGGCAGGAGGCAGAGCCAGACGAGCAACGGGATGGCCACGCCGACCGGCCCCTTCGTGAGGAAGCCGAGGGCGAGCGCCGCCGAGGCCATCAGCAGCCACGCACGGACGGCTGATCTCTCATGGGCGGCAGCGAATTGCGCTTCGGCCAGTGCCCAGATCGCAGCGGTGATGAAACAGGCCAGCGGCAGATCGGGCAGCGCGAGGCGCGCCATGGCGAACGTGCCGAAACTGGTGGCCACGACGAGAGCGCCGGCGAAGCCCGCCCGCCCGCCGAGCCACCGACGCCCGCACAGGTAGGTCAGCACGGCGATCAGAAGCCCGCTCAATGCCGACGGCAGCCTGGCGGCCGCTTCACTGACACCGGCGAGCCAGTAGAGGCCGCCCGCCAGCCAGTAGTAGAGGATGGGCTTCTGAAACCGCTCCTCGAAGTTGAACCGTGGGGTGAGCCAGTCGCCTGAGACCACCATCTCACGCGCGGCCTCGGCGTAGAATGCCTCGTCAGAGTCGGTGATGGCCGGTCGGCCCAGGCCTGCGAGGAAGGTCAGGGCGCTGACGACAAGGATGATCGACAGGTGCCGGCCCACGAAGCGAGCATTGTAGATCACCGGCTCGAGCCAGACCCAGCTCGGAGGCCGACGGCAGTGACAGCTGCAAAGACGGTGGTGGCCGTGATCGGCGCGTCGTCGAATCGGGACAAGTACGGCAACAAAGCCGTACGGGCCTACGCGAGCCGGGGCTATCACGTCGTGCCCGTGAATCTCCACGAACGCGAGATCGAGGGATGGCCGGCGTACAAGTCCATCCTCGACTTCGTGGGCGCGATCGACGTGGCCACCTTCTACGTGCCGCCGCACGTCGGCGAGCGCGTCATCGAGGACGTGGCCCAGAAAGGGGTCGGGGAGGTCTGGCTCAACCCGGGGAGCGAGGGACCGGGCGTGTTGCGTCGTGCCGAGGCCCTGGGGCTGCGGACGGTCCAGGCCTGCAGCATCCTCGGCATCGGAGAGAGCCCGTCGCGCTACTGAGCGCGGCCGCGCGGCTCACCCAGCGTTCCTGTCGCGATCGGTCCGTTGACACCCCCAGGGGGCGGGCCTATACTCTCGGCAACCGGCCCCGGTCTCGGCTCGAGACCTCGGGCGTGCGCGAGCGCGCCCACCCCCGAAGCCCCCACTCCCGCGGTCACGTCATGGCGAACAACTCCAAGCGCTCATCGACCCGTTCGGTGCCCGACGCCGAGCTCCCTTCGCAGGACGCCGAGCCGGCTGCTCCCGTGCAGGAGCCCGTGCCAAGCCCCGACGAGGCGACCCGCCGCCCGGTCGCGTCGCTCAACATCGGTGAGCTGAAGGAGATGGGTATCCAGAACCTGACCCACATCGCCAAGGATCTCAACGTCTCCGGGGCGTCTGGGATGCGCAAGCAGGATCTGATCTTCCAGATCCTGAAGGCGCAGGCCGAGCAGAGCGGGTTCGTGTTCTCCGAAGGCGTGCTGGAGGTCTTGCCAGACGGCTTCGGCTTTCTGCGCGCCCCCGACTACAACTACCTCGCGGGGCCCGACGACATCTATGTCTCGCCGTCACAGATTCGGAAGTTCGACCTGCACACCGGCGACACGGTGTCGGGGCAGATCCGTCCGCCCAAAGAAGGCGAGCGGTACTTCGCGCTAATCAAGGTCGAAGCCGTCAACTTCGAGCCGCCAGACCAGGCTCGGGAGAAGGTCTTCTTCGAGAACCTGACCCCGCTGTACCCCCAGGAGCGCCTTCGGCTCGAGACCACACCCGACAGCCTGTCGGCCCGGGTGATGGACCTGATGACGCCCATCGGGAAGGGCCAGCGTGGATTGATCGTGGCGCCGCCCCGCACGGGCAAGACGATGCTGCTTCAGGCGATTGCGCAGGCCGTGGCCCACAACCACCCGGAGGTCTACCTGATCGTCCTGCTGATCGACGAGCGTCCCGAAGAAGTCACGGACATGCAACGGTCGGTGCAGGGTGAGGTCATCTCGTCGACGTTCGACGAGCCGGCGCAGCGCCACGTTCAGGTGGCGGAGATGGTGATCGAGAAGGCCAAGCGTCTCGTCGAGCACCGCAAGGACGTGCTGATCCTGCTCGACTCGATCACGCGCCTTGCTCGCGCTTACAACACGGTGGTGCCTCCGTCGGGCAAGGTGCTCTCGGGCGGCGTCGACAGCAACGCCCTCCAGAAGCCCAAGCGCTTCTTCGGCGCGGCGCGGAACATCGAAGAGGGCGGTTCCATCACGATTGTGGCGACGGCGCTCATCGATACCGGCTCGCGCATGGACGACGTGATCTTCGAGGAGTTCAAGGGCACGGGCAACATGGAGATACACCTCGACCGCAAGCTGGTCGACAAGCGGGTCTTCCCGGCCATCGACATCCTGAAGAGCGGCACCCGCAAGGAGGAACTGCTCATCCCTCGCGAAGATCTCAATCGCATCTGGGTGCTGCGGAAGGTGCTCAACCCGCTGTCGCCGGTGGAAGCCATGGAGCTGCTGCTCGACAAGCTGGGCAAGACGAAGTGCAACGCCGACTTCCTCGCCGCCATGCAGAAGGTGGGGTAGGGCGAGTCGGCACACCTGGCAGGAGGAACTGAATGGCGACGACGATTCGTGTCAGGCAGAACGGCTCGCTGCTGGTCGAAGGCGACGAGGTCACGGTGGTCGACTGGAACGGCCACGCGTACGCGCTCACGCGACGACCCTTCGCGCTCTGTCGTTGTGGCGCGTCGACGCGCAAGCCGTTCTGCGACGGCACGCACTCGAAAATCGGGTTTGCTGCGGCCGAGGCCGCCGTGCCCGACAGCGCCGATAAGCCCGCCTCCTGACGCGGGCGTCGAGGTCCCACCCGCGCCGCGGTCAGTGCACGCGGGCGGGTGGCGCCTTGGAGAACTGCAGGTCGGGTACGCCGGCGTCGACCACGACCCGGTCGCCCTCGCCAAACTCGCCCTCGAGCAGCTTCATCGCGAGCGGGTCCAGGACGCGGCGTTGCAGCGTTCGCTTGAGCGGCCGCGCTCCGTAGACAGGATCAAAGCCTTCC
>JAFNAJ010000511.1 GCA_017860085.1 Acidobacteriota bacterium
CTCGACTTCGCCGACATCGCTTCGCGGATCAACCCCTCGGTGGTGAGCATCGAGGCGGCCTCGCGAAGCGACAGGCATCCCCACGACGGCGGCGGTCCTCGCCGGCCCGGCGCCGACACACCAGGCGGTCACGAAAGCGACCCGGAGGGGGGGCCAGACGAACCGCAGGGGGGGAGCGGCACAGGTTTCATCGTTGAGCCGGACGGGCACATCCTGACCAACTTTCACGTGATCGAGGGCGCCGATCGCATCCTGGTCAAGCTGGCGAGCGGACGCCAGTTGCGCGCCCGGGTCGTGGGCACCGATCCGGCAACCGATCTGGCGGTGGTGAAGGTCGACGCCGGAGAACCGTTGGCGGCGGCGCCGCTCGGCGACTCGGCGGCGCTCCGCGTCGGGGAGTGGGTGTGCGCGATCGGGAACCCCCTCGAGTACGAGCATACGGTGACGGTGGGCGTGGTGAGCTCGCTCGGGCGCAAGCTGTTCGACCCCAGCCTCGACGACTACATTCAGACGGACGCCGCCATCAACTTCGGGAACAGCGGCGGGCCCCTCATCAACGCGCGAGGCGAGGTCATCGGGATCAACGCGGCCATCAGCTGGCGCGCGAGCAGCATCGGCTTCGCCATCCCGATCAACCAGGCCCGGGCCATCCTGCCGCAGATGAAGGCCACGGGACGCGTGTCTCGGGGGTTCATGGGCGTCACGCTGCGGGAGCTCGACCCCGACCTGGCGCAGACCCTTGGCCTGGGTCCCGCGCAGGGAGCGCTGGTGCAGGACGTGGCGGCCGGCTCGCCCGGCGAACGTGCGGGCATCCGGCCGTACGACCTCATCCAGTCGGTGGACGGACGGCCGGTGGCGACCAACGACGACCTCATTCGACGGATTGCCGTCGGCTCGCCCGGGAGCACGGTGGTCGTGGGCCTGCTGCGCGACGGGACCCCGCAGCGCGCCGAGGTGCAGCTCAGCGAACGACCCTTGCCGGAGGACGTCATGGCGCCCCCGTCACCCGAACGGCGCGAGGGCGCTCGACCGCGGGGTGGCGCGTCGTCTGAACCTTCCAGCGGGCTTGCGGGGCGTGGTGGCGATGGAGGTCGAGCCCATGGGGCCGGCCGAAGAAGCCGGCGTTGAACACGGCGACATCGTCCTGGAAATCAACCGCCAGCCGGTCGCGTCGCCGGCCGATTTCGTCCGCCTGGTGTCCGGAGCGCGCCCCGGTGACGTGTTGGCCTTCTACTGCTATGTGCCGGCACTCGAGCAGCGCGCGCTGCGCGCCCTTCGCCTGGAGCCCTGGCCCGAATGAAATCCCGCGTGCTGGTGATCGACGATGAGGCGGCCATCCGCGACGCGATGCGGATGATCCTCGAGTACGAGGGGTACGACACCCTGCTCGCCGCCACCGGGCCTGAAGGCCTGACGCTCGTCGAGCGCGAGGCCCCCGACCTCGTCTTCCTCGACATCAAGATGCCCGGGATGGACGGCCTCGAGGTGCTCGACCGCATCAAGGCGGTGAGCGACACGCTGCCGGTGGTAATGATCTCGGGCCATGCGACGGTGAGCACGGCGGTCGACGCCACCAAGCGGGGGGCGTCGGACTTCATCGAGAAGCCGCTGTCGAGCGAGCGGGTGCTCGTGACCGTCCGCAAGGCGCTCGAGTGGCGCGATCTCAGGCGCGAGAACCTCGCGTTCAGGCGGGCGACCGACTCGCGGTACGAAATGGTCGGCGACAGCGACGCCATGCAGGCGGTGCGGCGTGCCGTCGCGCGGGCGGCGCCCACCAATGCCACGGTCCTCATCCTCGGGGAGAGTGGAGTGGGCAAGGAGCTCGTAGCCCGGGCGATTCACCGGAACAGCCAGCGGAGCCGTGAGCGCTTCGTCCAGGTGAATTGCGCCGCCATCCCGGAAGAGCTGATCGAGTCGGAGCTCTTCGGTCACGAGAAGGGCTCGTTCACCGGTGCCACCGAGAAGCAGGTGGGGAAGTTCGAACAGGCCGATCGCGGGACGATCTTCCTGGACGAAGTGGGCGACATGAGCGCGCGGACGCAAGCGAAGGTGCTGCGCGTGCTCCAGGAGGGCGAGGTCGAGCGGATCGGCTCGTCGCGCACCCTCAAGGTCGACGTTCGGGTGATCGCGGCAACCAATCGGGACCTCGAAGCGGAGATCGCGAAGGGCACGTTTCGTGAGGACCTCTACTTCCGGTTGAGCGTGGTTCCGATCGAGGTGCCTCCGCTTCGCGAGCGGCGCGAGGACATCGGGCCGCTGGTGAAGCACTTCACCGAGGCGGTGTGCCGGGAGAACAACTTCCGGGCGCGACGGTTCACGGACGAGGCGCTCGACGTGATGCGCCAGCATCGCTGGCGCGGCAACGTGCGGGAACTGAAGAACAGCATCGAGCGACTGCTCATCATGGCTCCGTCGGAGACCATCGCGGCCGAGGATGTGCGGGGCGTGCTGCGGGCCGAACCGGCGGAGACGCTCGGCGGGTCTCGCGAACACCCCGAGACGCTGCGCGAGTTCAAGGAGAGCGTGGAGCGGGCGTTTCTGGTGGAGAAGCTCCGCGAGAACGCCTGGAACATCTCGAAGACGGCCGAGGTGATCGGGACCCCGCGGAGCAACCTCTACAAGAAGCTCGAGCAGTACGGGATCTCGCAGGAGCAGGATTCGTAGGCTGAGCCGGCCGGCGGCCATCCGTGTCACAATGAAGTGTTGCAGTGGACCGAGGCGACCGCTGCGCGGCGGCGCCGGCGGCCGGTGACACGGTCGGTCGACGCCGCGGCGGGGAGGAAAGTCCGAACTCCACAGGGCAGTGCGCCGGGTAACACCCGGTCAGGGCGACCTGAAGGAAAGTGGCACAGAAAACATACCGCCAGCCGTCGCGCGGCTTCGCCGCGCTTCGGCGAGGTAAGGGTGAAAAGGTGCGGTAAGAGCGCACCGCGTCTCCCGTAAGGGAGATGGCAGGCCAAACCCCGCACGGAGCAAGACCAAATAGGGAGGCGTTCGAGGACGGCCCGTCCGATGCCTCCGGGTAGGTCGCTGGAGGCTGCCAGAGATGGCAGCCCAAGAGGAATGGTCGTCACCGGCGGCGACGCCGGCACAGAATTCGGCTTACCGGTCCACTGCAACGTGTTCGCGCGGACTGCCGGTCGCTGCAGCCGCTCAACCCCATGACGAAGGACGGACGATGGCGCGCTATCTGGTGACGGGAGGTGCGGGATTCATCGGATCGCACCTGGTGGAGGAGCTTGCACGGCGTGGCGAGCGCGTGCGTGTGGCCGACAACCTCTCGACGGGCAAACGTTCGAACATCGCTCACGTCCCGGACGTGGAGTTCATGGAAGGGGATCTCGCGGACCTGGACTTCGCTCGACGCGCCGTGGCAGGCAGCGACTTCGTGCTGCACCAGGCGGCCATTCCGTCGGTGCCGCGCTCGGTGGCCGATCCGTTGACGTCGCACCGCGCCAACGTCGATG
>JAFNAJ010000109.1 GCA_017860085.1 Acidobacteriota bacterium
TTCCGAGCCAGTGGTCGCCAAGCCGGCGGTTGAGTTGTCGCGGGCCAAGGCCGCGTTGGGGAGTCCCATCGACGTGACCTATCGTTTCACGGTGCCGGCAGGCGCACCGAAGCTGACCGAGAACTACCGGGTGTTCGTCCATTTCGTGGACTCGAACGAAGAGCTGATGTGGACCGACGACCACGAGCCACCGGTGCCAACCTCAGCCTGGCAGCCCGGGCAGACGGTCGAGTACCGGCGCACCGTCTTCATCCCGATCTACCCGTACATCGGCGAGGCGGCGGTCCTCGTCGGCCTGTATCGCGCGGCAGACAACCGGCGCGCCGCTCTCGAAGGCGAAGACATCGGCCAGCGCGAGTACAAGGTTGCGACGCTCGAGCTGATGCCGCAGTCGGAGAACGTCTTCCTCATTTACAAGGACGGCTGGCAGCCGGCGGAGGTGGCGTCGGACAACGCTGCGATCGAGTGGCAGTGGACGAAGAAGGACGCGGTGATCACGTTCCGCAATCCGAAGCGAGACGCCACGCTCTACATGCAGTTCGACGCGCGTGCTGACCTGTTCCCGGCACCGCAGAAGGTCACGGTGACGGTGAATGGGCAGGTGGTCGACCAGTTCGACGCGAGCGCGCGCGATCCAGAGCTGCGCAAGGCCTCCGTGAGCGCGGCGCAATTCGGTTCCGCCGAGATGGCGGAGCTGCGGATCTCGGTCGACACCACGTTCGTGCCGGCAATGCTGCCCGGTTCGTCGATGAAGGACACCCGCGAGCTGGGGATCCGGGTGTACCACGTGTTTCTGGAGCCGCGGTAGGCCGCCGCGGGTGCGGAAATCGCACGGTGTGCGGGCCCCGCACACGGTTCTGCTGTAATTCCCGCCCCGACCTGTCCGATAATCCCTGTGATCCCCTTGCGCGGGCCTGCGTCGGGCGTGCGGCCCGGCACCGCCCCGGGGTGCGCCCGTCGCCACGCGGGGCGACTTCATGGAATTCCACTGTCGACTGGCTACGCCGGCGGGTCGGGTCGTCGAGGAGGTGGTCGACGCCGAGAGCGAGGTTCGTCTGCGCCACGACCTGACGGCCAAGGGGCTGCTCGTGCTGTCGGTACGGCCCAAGGGACTCGCCATCCGGGGCGCCGTGCCGATGACTCGCGGCAAGCGGGTTTCGACCCGGGATTTTCTCATCTTCAACCAGGAACTGGCGACGTTGCTCAAGGCCGGCATGCCGCTCATCCGGTCGCTCGACATCCTGCGGCAGCGGGTCGAGAATCCGAGGTTCCGGGCGGTCCTCGACGACATCCACGAGCAGGTCAAGGGCGGCGCCGCCCTGTCGGAGGCGTTCGAGGCGCACCGGGACCTGTTCCCGGGTGTCTACACGGCATCGCTCGTCGCAGGCGAAAAGAGTGGCGGGCTGGAGCAGGTGCTGCGCCGGTATGTCGCCTACGTTCGCGTGGTGAACAACCTCAAGCGGCGCACGCTTTCCGCCCTCGTTTACCCCGCGGTACTCCTGGTGCTCTCGGTGTTCGTCGTGGGGATCATCGTGTTCCAGGTCGTGCCGGCGTTTGCGGACTTCTACGCAACCTTCGATCGCGAGCTCCCGCTGAGCACGCGCATCATCGTAGGGGTTTCGACCTTCGCGGTGAGGTATTGGCCCCTGGTGTTGATGGCGATCGCGGGCGTTTCGGTGGCCGTGTGGGCCTGGGGACGCCGGCCCGAGAACCGGGTTCTTCTCGACGGCTGGATCCTGCGGCTCCCCGTCGTCGGGCCGGGCGTGGCCAAGTTTGCGACGTCGCAGTTCGCACGGACCCTCTCGACGTTGCTGGGTGGGGGGATCCCGCTGGTGCAGGCCCTCGGGGTGACCGCGGGCGCCGTGGGCAACCGCTACCTGGCCGCAGAGTTGGCGGCCGTGGGGCATCGCGTGCGCGAGGGCGAAGCCATGGCCTCAGCCATGGCGGCGCGCGGCTCGTTTCAGGACGTGGCGATCAAGATGGTTGAGGTGGGTGAGGCCACCGGCGCGCTGGGCGAGATGCTCTCGAGCCTCGGCGACTTCTACGATGAAGAGATCGAGACCACGGTCACACGATTCGTGGCCCTCGTGGAGCCGATGCTCCTGGTCCTCATGGGCATCATAATTGCTCTCTTGCTCCTGGCCCTGTACCTGCCGGTCTACCAGCTCTCGGCGACCGTCGGGCGCTGATGAGGCATCATTGACCCCACCTTCCACTGACCGGAACGGCACGCGCGACGACGCGATGGAACCGCAGATTCCGCCCGATCCGGCCGACCTCTACCACGTAACGCCCGAGACCGTCGACGAGCAGGTGGCGGTCGAATCTGCGGCCGCCAAGCGCCTGGCCGAGCGTTACCGGCTCGAGTTCGTCGACATGGCGGATTTCCGGATCGACCAGCAGCTGTTCCGGTCGATCCCGGCCGACCTGATGCTGCGATACGGCTTCGTCCCGTATCGCAAGGAGGGCGACACTCTCGTCATTGTCGTGTCAGATCCGACGGATCTGCCGCTGATCGACGAACTGGCGCTGTTGCTGGGAACACCGCTCAAGGTCACGGTCGGCGCGCCGTCGGCCATCCAGGGCATGCTCAAGAAGAGCGAGAGCTCTCAGCGGGTGCTCGAGGATGCGACGGAGGGCTTCAGGCTCCAGTTGCTCAAGGAAGACGAGTCGGGGGAGGACAACCTCACCGTCGAGAGGCTCACCAGCGACATCAGCCCCGTCATCCGCCTGGTCGACTCGATGATCTTCACCGCCATTCAGCGGCGGGCGAGCGACGTCCACATCGAGACCCAGGACGACGCGGTGCACGTCAAGTACCGCATCGACGGCGTGCTCCAGCCGGCCATGCGACCGATCGACAAGCGTTTTCACAGTTCGATCGTCTCGCGCATCAAGGTGATGGCCGAACTCGACATCGCCGAGAAGCGTGTGCCACAGGACGGGCGGTTCAAGCTGCGTGTTCGGGGCAAGACCATCGACTTTCGCGTCTCGATCATGCCGAGCGTCCACGGCGAGGACGCGGTCATCCGCATCCTCGACAAGGAGTCGATCAGCGAGCAGTTCCACGAACTGCGGCTCGACATCCTCGGGTTCCCGGACGCTGAGCTCAAGCGGTTCCGCAAGTTCATCGCCGAGCCCTACGGCATGGTCCTCGTGACGGGACCGACCGGGAGCGGAAAGACGACGACCCTCTACGGCGCGCTCTCCGAAATCAAGTCCCCGGAGGACAAGATCATCACCATCGAGGACCCGGTGGAGTATCAGCTCAGGGGCATCACGCAGATCCCCATCAACGAGAAGAAGGGGCTGACGTTCGCCCGGGGCCTGCGGTCGATCCTGCGGCACGATCCCGACAAGATCATGGTGGGTGAAATCCGCGACGCAGAGACCGCGCAGATTGCCATCAACTCGGCGCTGACCGGGCACCTCGTGTTCACGACCGTGCACGCCAACAACGTGGTGGACGTGCTCGGGCGCTTCCTGAACATGGGCGTCGAGCCGTACCAGTTCGTGTCGGCACTCAATTGCGTCCTCGCCCAGCGCCTGGTTCGCGTCATCTGCCCTGACTGCAAGCGTCCCACCCGCCACGACCGTCGGACCTTGGTTGAGTCGGGCCTCGACCCGGCGCTGGCCGACACGCATGTCTTTCACGAAGGGGCGGGCTGCATCGAGTGCAGCGGCACCGGGTACAAGGGCCGCACGGCCATCTGCGAACTGCTCGGCCTGAGCGATCGCATCCGGGAGATGATCCTCAACCGGCGTCCCAACTCCGAAATCAAGCGGGGCGCGCGCGAAGAGGGAATGCGCTTCCTGCGGGAGTGCGCCGTCGAGCGCGTGATGGAGGGCATGACGACGCTGCGCGAGATCAACAAGGTGACGTTCGTGGAATGAGACGCGTGCTGCAACGGCTGCTCGACTCCTTCGGCTCGTCGGCGCACACCGGCCTGGAGATCACCTCCGCCGGCGTATGCGGCGTGTCAGTGGCTCGAGGCAGGTCGACGCGCGTCACGGGCATGGCGTGGGAGCCGCTAGCGCCGGGCGTCGTCAGGCCGGCGGCCGCCGAGCCCAACGTGCTCGACGCGGTGGCGCTTCGTGCGGCGGTCGAACGGGTGCTCGAACGACTCGGCAGCCCCCGGCGGATCGCGCTGGTCGTGCCGGATGCCGCCGGCAAGGTGTCGATCCTGAATCTCGAGTCCATCCCGAAGCGACGGGTCGAGGTTGAGCAGGTCGTTCGCTGGCAGATTGGGAAGGCGGTCCCGTTCCCTGTCGAGACGGCGCAAGTGGCGTGGACGGAGGGCAGTGGCCCGGGTGAAAACGGGCATCGGCTGCTCGTGGTCGTCATGCGCCGCGACGTCGTTGAGGAATACGAGTCGGTCTGTCGCGACGCCGGCGCCCACGCCGGCATCGTCGGGCTGTCCACCTTCGACGTGGTGAATGCCGTCCTGGGCGCGCAGCCGAACCGCGGCCCAGCCTCCGGCGCCGTCGAGCAGGCGTGGATGCTCGTGCATCTGGCACCCGAGTCGACGAGCCTCGCGATCGTCAGGGGTGGTCGGCCGATCTTCTACAGGAGCCGAGCGGGCTCGGCCGAGAGCGAGGTGGTCGACGCCATTCACCAGTCGGCGATGTACTTTGAGGACCGGCTCGGGGGCGGCGGCTTCGACCGGCTGTTGGCGCACGTGTCTGGCGACTTGGCGGCCCCCAACGCCCTGTGGAGCACGGTCGAGTCGCGCCTGGGGATGACGGTTGAGATGGTCGACCCGCGCCTCGTCGTCGACTTCGGCGTGCAGGACGTTGACCGCGCGCGTGTGGCGGCCGCAACCGCGCCCGTGGGCGTCTTGCTGAGAGGCTGACCGATGTTGCGGCTCAACCTCTCGACCCGCCCGTTCTACAACGAGGGACTCGTCCGCCTCGCGCTGGGCATGGTGGGGGCGGTGCTGGTGGCGGCTCTGGTGTTCAGCGGCCGCGACGTCAGCCGGCTCACCACGCGGCGCGGGGCGTTGCACGCGCGTATCACGGCTGCGGAGCAGGCCGTCGCCGCTGCCGAATCGAGCAGGCGCAGTCTCGAAAGCGAGGCGAAACAGGCGGACCTCGACGCGATCCGGCGGTCGGCGGCCGAGGTGAACTCGGTGATCGAGGAACGAGTGTTCTCGTGGACGGCGCTGCTCAATGACGTGACGGAGCAGCTGCCGCCCGGGGTGCGGCTCGTGGCCGTGAAGCCGGCACGCACCGAGGCCGAAACGAAGGTCGCGATGATCGTGCGCGGACGATCCAACGCCGACATCGAACAGTTCCTGACGCGGTTGGAGGCCACCGGGCACTTCCGCGAGGGCCTCGTCAACGAGGGCGAGCTGGACGACGATGGGACATTGCGCGTGACGCTGACGATTTTCTACGTGGCGCCGCCCTATGAGGGTGCGGAGTCGAGCGGAGAGCAGGGAACCACCCCATGATCTGGCTGCGGCGGGTGCTCGTCGAGAACCGGGTGTGGTTCCTGCTGGTGCTGGCGGCCCTCGTGTTGAACGTGGCGGCCTACGCCATCGTCACGCCGCTCAAGACGACGGTCGAGGCAGCCGAGGGACGAGCGAGCGCGCTCGACGCGCGACTGCGAGACGCGCAGGCGAGCGAGCGGCGTGCGCGGGCAACGCTCGAGAGCGAGGTCAAAGCCAGTGCGGACCTCGAGCGATTCAAGGGCGAGATCCTTCCCGACGACCAGGCCGCGGCTCGACGGTTGCTGCACGTCCGCCTGGTCGAACTCGCCGAGCGGTATGACCTGTCGTTCGACCGTCAGACGCTCACGCAGACCACCGATCGCCAGCGGGAGCTGACGCGCCTCGACGTGTCGATCGTGCTCGTTGGCGACTACGCCGCCGTGCGGCAGTTCGTGCACGCGATCGAGAGCGGCGACGACTTTCTGGTCATCTCCGAACTTGGCCTGAGCCAGCCCAGGGACATCGACCGCCTCGTGGAGCTCGCCCTGCGCGTCTCGACGTACTACAAGGGACACGATGCAGGCTAAGGAGCGGCGCCGGCTCTGGGTTCTCGTGGCACTGCTGGTCGTGCTCGCGGCGGTCGTGTGGTACCAGTTGGGCAACGCCATCCCGGCCGGCTCCACGGCGGCGGGGCCGCCGGGGGGGAGCCGGGCGCCGGGACCGCGCGTCCCCGGGCAGGCCGGCTCGGCATCGGAGGCCGGGCCCGTGGTCGTAGACCTGGCGTGGCTCGACCGCCCGCGCCCGGAACCGATAACTGGGAAGAGGGATCCGTTCGCCTTCGGGGGCAGCCCTGAGACGCAAGAGCCTCCGGCGGGGGGTGTCGGCCCGGCGGTTGAGATGCAGCCCGAGTTGCCCGAGGGGCCGCCAGAGCCGCCGCCCCCGCCGCCGATCCCGTACCGGTTCATCGGTGTCCTCGACGCGCCGGGTGCGGGGCGGGTGGCCGTGCTGAGCGACGGGCGGTTCGTGTACCACGGTCGCGAAGGGGATATCATCGATGGGCGTTACCGGCTGGTGTCGGTGACGAGTTCGTCGGTGCAGGTGGAGTACCTCGACGGGCGGGGGCGGCAGACGCTCCGGCTTTCGGGCTCATGAGCCCGCGGAACGAAGGGGGAACGTGGCCTTTCAACGGCTGAGCGGTCGAGTCCGGCGTCGAGCGGCCATCTCGTGGGCTGGGTTGGTGGCCGTGACGCTGCTTGCCGGCGCGTGCGCGAGCGCCCCCGCGGGGAAGTCGGCGTTCCAGGAGGGACTCCGGCTGGCGTACGCCGGCGACTGGGACGGGGCCGTCGTCCACCTGACGCAGGCCGTGCAGGAGGAGCCCGACCGGGCCGACTATCGTGTCCAGCTCCAGCAGGCGATGTTCAAGGCATCCCTCGTTCACCTCGGAAAGGCGCGGGAGCTCGAGCGCCAGGGCGATCTCGAGACCTCGCTGTTCGAGTACCGACGGACCATCGAGTACAACCCGAGCAATCGTGAGGCGATCGGGAAGATCGCCGAGTTGGAGCGGGCCATCCGGTTGCGCCTCGAGGCGTCCAAGCCTCGGCCCCAGATTGCGGACATGCAGGACCGGGCGCGGCAGCAGATGCAGGAGCCGCTGCTCAGCCCCGCCTCGCGCGAACCGCTCGACATGCGGTTCACCAATGCCAGCACAAAGGACATCCTGGACGCGATCGGCAAGTGGGCCGGCGTCAACGTGACCTACGAACGCGACTTCCGACCCAGTCCGTTTTCGATCCAACTCGAGGGTGTGACGCTCGAGGCCGCGCTCGAGCAGATCATGTCGGCCAATCAGCTCTGGTACAAGGTGGTCAACGACCGGACCATCCTCGTCATTCCCGACAACAACCAGAAGCGTCAGACGTACGAGGACCAGCTGATTCGAACCTTCTACGTGTCGCATGCCGACCCGACGGAGCTCGGTCAGCTGATCAACACCGTGACGAGGGTCCCGGGCGCACCGCTGATTCCGACCGTGGCCGTGAACAAGACCGGGAACTCGATCACGGTTCGAGGCACGCGAGCGATGCTCGACGTCATCGAGCGCGTCATTCGCTCCAACGACAAGCCCCGCGCCGAGATCATCGTGGACGTGGAAATCCTCGAGGTGAACCGCGTCAGGGCTCAGCAGTACGGGCTGAACCTCTCGCAGTACGCCATTGGCACCATCTTCTCGCCCGACAAGGCGCCCGTCGGCGGAACCGGCACGGGCACGGACGGTTCTGGCGGCGCCGCGGTGCAGCCGCTGATCAACCTCAACTCGATCACGCGCGGCGTGAGTGCGGCCGACTTCTACATGGCCGTGCCGCAGGCAATCGTGAAGTTCCTCGCGAGCGACTCGACGAC
>JAFNAJ010000110.1 GCA_017860085.1 Acidobacteriota bacterium
CTGGTCAGGCTTGCCAGCGGCGCCCTCATGCTGGCGGTCCTTGCGCGTGTCCGGGCCGAGTCGCTGAGAGGCGCCGGCGGCTGGGTCGGCGGCGCCTCGCTCTTCGCGTATGCCGCCGCCTTCTCGCTGTCCTACGTCCAGATTGGCGCGGCCCTCGGCGCACTGATCCTGTTTCCCACCGTGAAGATCGCGCTGCTCGCGTGGGGACGGGCGAGGGGGGAGCGTCCTGCGCGGCAGGAGTGGCTGGGCGCAGCATTGGCGCTGGCTGGACTCGTCACCCTGATGCTGCCAGGTGCCGGCCGGGCCCACGTAGGCGGTGTCGTGCTGATGGTGATCGCGGGCCTTGCGTGGGCGGTGTATACCATCGCCGGCAAGGACGTCCGGCGGCCGCTGCCGGCGACCGGCGCGAACTTCGCCCGCGCAACTGCGATCGCCTCGCCGCTTGCTGCATGGAGTCTGGGCTCTGGCCACGCCAGCCCGCTGGGGTTCGCCCTGGCCACGTGCTCCGGCGCGCTTGCGTCGGCGCTCGCGTACGTCCTTTGGTACACGGCCGTCCCAGGCCTCACCGCGATGCAGATGGGGCTGGCCCAGATGGCGGTGCCCGCCTTGGCCGGGATCGGAGCCGTGCTGCTGCTTGGTGAGCAACTCAGCACGCGACTCGTGATCGCAGCCGCCGCCATCTTCGGCGGCGTGGCGCTGGCGCTCGTGCGGCCTGGCGCGACGCGCTGAGCCGCCGATCTCCCACGGCGTCTGAATCTCCGACCGAAACGGTCCCTGTCACCTTTCCCGTGGCCCTGAATCCCTGCCTGCGGAACGCCAGGGGCCGCCGGCGCCGCCGGGTTCACCGCACCATCGCTCCTCCGAAGACGCTAGACTGCGTCAGCGGTCTCTTGCGCTCCGCTCCACCCCGACCGACCGAGCCCGCAACTCATGGATCCCCTGTCCCGACGACGATTCCTCAAGATCTCGAGCGCAACGCTGGGGCTGGCTGCCGGGGGCGGCGCGCTCGCCGGCGCGGCACGCGCCGTCTCGAGCAGCGCAGCGTCGACACCGCCGACGGGCCTTCAGAAGGTCCCGACCTTCTGCGACATCTGCTTCTGGAAGTGCGGGGCCATCGCGTACGTGCGCGACGGGGAGCTCTGGAAGATCGAGGGCAACCCCGACGACCCGTTGAGCCGGGGGCGACTGTGCCCGCGGGGCACCGGCGGCATCGGTGCCCACCGCGACGCCGACCGCCTGCGCACACCGCTCATCCGCCGCAGGAACCGTGGCGACGAGGAGTGGGCGGCGGTGACGTGGGACGAGGCCCTGGGTCACGTCGCCGAGAAGATGCAGGCGATCAAGTCGCGTCATGGCCCTGAGGCGGTGGCCCTCTTCTCCCACGGGATCGGCGGCAACTTCCTCAAGCACACCCTCCGGGCCTACGGCGCCATCAACTTCGCCGCGCCATCGTTTGCCCAGTGCCGTGGTCCGCGCGACGTCGGCTTCCATCTCACGTTCGGTGACGGCGTCAGCTCGCCTGAACGCACCGACATCCGCAACGCGCGCTGCCTGGTGCTCATCGGGTCGCACCTTGGCGAGAACATGCACAACACCCAGGTGCAGGAGTTCGCCGACGCCGTTGGCAACGGCGCCACGGTCATCGTCGTCGACCCGCGTTTCTCGATTGCGGCGGGCAAGGCGAAGCACTACCTGCCCATCAAGCCGGGCACGGATCTGGCGCTGTTGCTTGCATGGATGCACGTAATCGTCTCCGAGAAGCTCTACGACCAGGACTACGTGGCGCAGCACGGGTTCGGCTTCGAGCAGTTTGCCGCGTCACTCGTCGGCTACACGCCAGAGTGGGCGTACCCCGAGACCGGCATCCAGCCGGAAGTGATCCGCGAGACTGCGCGCGAGATGGCGCGTTACAGGCCCGCCACGCTGGTGCACCCGGGTCGTCACGCCACCTGGTATGGCGACGATGCGCAGAGGAGCCGGGGGATTGCGCTGCTCAATGCGCTGCTGGGGAGCTGGGGACGGAAGGGCGGCTTCTACGTGCCGGCGAGCATGGACGTGCCCGAGTATCCCTACCCCCCCTATCCGACCTCCGAGAAGCCGCAGGTGGACAACCCCGGCGGCCGGTACCCGTTTGCTCTCGAAGCGATCACGACAGGCATTCGGGAAGCGACCGTCACCGGCCAGCCATATCCGGTCAAGGGGTGGTTCGTCTACGCAACGAACCTCATTCACGCACTGCCGAACGAGGCCGAGACGATCAGGGCGATCCAGAACCTCGACCTGATGGTCGTGGTCGACGTCATCCCCAGCGAGATCGCGGGATGGGCCGACGTGGTGTTGCCCGAGTCGGTGTATCTCGAGCGGTACGACGATCTCAACGTGGAGTGGTTCCGCGAGCCGTTCATCGCCTTGCGGCAGCCCGTCGTCGAGTCGCCGCACGATCAGAAGCCCAACTGGTGGATCGCGCGCGAGCTGGCCTTGAAGCTCGGGCTGGGCACCTACTACCCGTGGAGACACGTGGAGGAGTACCTCGACACGCGCCTGAAGGGCGCAGGGCTCAGTTTGGCCGAGCTGAAGACGAAGGGCATCGTGGGCGGAGGCACGCCGCCGGTGTTCTTCGATGAAGGGGTTGCTCCGGAGTTCCCGACGCCGTCGGGCAAGATCGAGTTCTATTCGCTGCAGCTCCAGGAGAAGGGCTTCGATCCTGTCCCCCGGTACAAGAAACCTCCCGAAGGGCCGCCAGGGACGTTCCGCCTGCTGTACGGTCGCGCGCCCGTGCACTCGTTCTCGCGCACGCAGACCAATCCGATCCTGCACGACATGATGAGCGAGAACGCCGTGTGGGTGAACGCCGACGTGGCTGTTCGCTACGGCCTGAAGACCGGCGACGTCGTGCGGCTGAAGAACCAGGACGGCGTGGTCAGCCGCCCGGTGAAAGTGCTGGCCACCGAGCGCATCCGGCCCGACTGCGTCTACCTCGTGCACGGGTTTGGCCACACCGCCACGCGACTGCGGCGCGCCTATGGCAAGGGCGCGAGCGATGCGCAGCTCATCACGCGCTACGAGACCGACCCGCTGATGGGGGGCACGGGCATGAACGTGAACTTCGTCAGCCTCGAGGTGGAGAGCTAGGCCATGGCGCGGTACGGGATGGTGATCGACACGGTCCGCTGCGTCGGCTGCATGGACTGCGTCGTGGCCTGCAAGACCGAGAACGAGGTGCCCGAGGGCCTCAACCGCGACTGGATCGCCTACGAGACCAGGGGTAAGCACCCGACGTTGCAGATGGAGATTCGCACCGAGCGGTGCAACCACTGCGACGAGCCGCCGTGTGTCACCTGCTGCCCGACCGGCGCGAGTCACGTGGAGGACTTCGGCAGGATCGTGCTCGTCACGCACCAGGAGTGCATCGGGTGCAAGGCGTGCCTCGCGTCGTGCCCGTACGATGCGCGTTTCGTGCACCCCGAAGGCTACGCCGACAAGTGCACGTTCTGCATCCACCGCGTGAAGGACGGGCTGGACCCGGCGTGCGTGGCCGTGTGTCCGACGCACTGCATGCACTTCGGCGACTTCGACGATCCAAACAGCGTCGTCAGTCGACTGCTGGCGTCGCGCAGGCACCACGCGCTGCTGGTGGCCGCCGGGACCGCGCCGCGCATCTTCTACCTGGACTGAGATGACCGAGCTTCTCATCACTCGGAGCAATCACCTTGTCGATCCCTACGTCCACGTGTGGGCCTGGCAGATTCCTGTCTACCTGTTCCTGGGCGGGTGGGTGGCCGGCATGATGTCCCTTGCCGGCTACTTCCAGTGGCAGGGTCGGCACCGCGACCGTCAGTGCACCTGCGTCCTGACGCCATGGCTTGGCGTCGTGCTGCTCAGTCTCGGCATGTTCGCTCTTTTCCTCGACCTCGAACACAAGCGCTACTTCTGGCGGCTGTACACAACCTTCGAGATCGCCTCGCCGATGTCGTGGGGCGCGTGGATCCTGGTGGTGGTCTATCCCGCGCTGCTGGCGGCCGCGCTGGTCCAGCCACCGCAGTGGCTCAGACGCGCGGTGCCGGCGACTGAGGCGCTGGCATCGTGGCTCGAGTCGCGCCCCGCGCTTGTTCGCGCGGTTGGACTCGCCAGCCTCGTGTTGGGCCTCGCGCTCGGCATCTACACGGGCATCCTGCTGTCCGCCCTCGGCGCACGGCCCCTGTGGAGCAGCGCCATCCTCGGTCCACTCTTCCTGCTGTCGGGTCTCTCGTCGGCCGCCGCGTTCGTCCACCTCGTGGCGCGGCGCAGGGACGAGCGCGTGTTCCTGGCCCGGGCCGACAATCTCTTTCTCATGCTCGAGTTGGCGGCGATCGTGCTGTTCCTAATCGGTCTCGCGACGGCGACCGAGGCGCACAAGCAGGCCGCGGGGCTGCTCCTTGGCGGACCCTATACCGCCGTCTTCTGGGTGGGAGTGGTCGGGCTTGGGATTGCCGTGCCACTTGTTGTCCAGTCGCTGGCAGTGCGGCACCGAATCCAGCACACGCCGCTTGGGCCGATCATGGTCATCGCGGGAGGTCTCGCGCTGCGCTTTGTGATTGTCTACGCAGGCCAGGTGAGCCACTGGGCCCCCCAGGTCGCGCAATTCTGAGGAGTGTCTGCTGATGTCACCGACGGCTCAAACCCTCAACGAGCCCTGGGGCGACGGGCGCGATGCGACTCGCGCCGTCGATGCTGCTGCTCCGGCGCCGTACATGAATCCCTATCTGGCGGGCATCGGGCTTGGACTCGTGCTGCTCGCCGCGTTCGTCATCATGGGCCGGGGGCTCGGTGCCTCGGGAGCGGTCAACGCCTTCGTGGCGTGGGTGGTCGGGAGTCTGGCGCCCGCGCACGCGCAGTCGAACGCGTTCCTCGCCGAATACCTCGGTGACGGCACGACGCACCCGCTCAAGGCCTGGCTGGTCTTCGAGGTGCTGGGGGTCTTTGCGGGCGCCCTCCTGTCGGGGCTACTGGCCCATCGCGTGCGCGTCTCCGTGGAGAAGGGCCCACGGGTCTCGGCTGGCCTGCGTCTCGCCCTCGCGTTTTCTGGCGGCGCCACGATGGCGTTCGGGGCCGCGCTCGCGCGAGGCTGCACCAGTGGGCAGGCACTCACGGGCGGCTCGATGCTCAACGCCGGCAGCTGGGTGACGATGCTGGCGATCTTCGGGGGCGCATACGCCCTGGCGTACTTCGTCAAGTGGCAGTGGCGATGACCCGGGTCGGTGCCGGTTCCAAGGTTCTGAGGGAAGCCGGCCGAGAGAGGCAGCGATGAACACGCCGTTCTACAAGTACGGGGCGTTTGGCGACGAGACGAGCCTAGTGGTCGCGTTCGTGATCGGCATCGGCTTTGGGTTCTTTCTCGAGCGTGCGGGGTTCGGCAGCGCGCGCAAGCTCGTGTCGCAGTTCTACCTGAACGATCTGGCCGTGTTCAAAGTGATGTTCACGGCGATCGTGACGGCCATGCTGGGCACCACCTACCTCGCGTGGATGGGCGTCCTCGATCTCTCGCTGGTGTATCTGACGCCGACCGTCCTCTGGCCGCAGTTGGTCGGCGGGCTCGTGCTCGGTATCGGCTTCGTGATTGGCGGCTACTGTCCCGGGACCTCGGTGGCCTCGGTGGCCACGGGCCGCCTCGATGGGCTCGCCTTCGTCCTGGGCCTTCCGGTCGGCACGCTGCTGTTTGCAGAGGCTTTTCCCTGGATCAGGGGTTTCTACGAGAACGGCAGCGTCGGCGTGCAGACGCTGCCCGGGGTGTTCGATCTGCCCTATGGACTGGTGGTGTTCGCGGTCGTGCTGATGGCGCTCGGGGGGTTCGCCGGCGCGTCGTGGATTGAGAAGAAGTTCCAGCCGAGGTGACCCGAGTGCGCCACTGGATGTCGTCGCTCACGCTGAATCAGAAGCTGGCCGCCCTCGCCTTCGTGCTTGGCGTGGTGGCCGTGTTCGCGAAGCCCACGGGTGGCGGTGCCGTCACCATCGACCCGACCGATCTGGCGCGGATCGTCGAGACGGAGGTTGATCACGTCGATCCGCTCGATCTGGCCGACTGGATCATGGCCGGTCGGGCCGACTACCGTCTGGTCGACCTTCGCGACGAGAAGGCGTTTGGCGAGTATCACATCCCGGGGGCCCAGCGACTGCTGATCACGGACCTTCCGGATGCCGGTCTCCCGCGCAACGAGAAGATCGTCCTCTACTCGGATGGCGGCATCCACTCCGCCCAGGCGTGGTTCCTCCTGAAGGCCAAGGGCTACACGGGCGTCTACATGCTGCTCGGCGGGCTCGACGCGTGGCGGGACGAGGTGCTGTTCCCCACGCTCGCCAAGAACCCGACGCCCTATCAGCAGCAACGCAACGAGAAGCTGACCGCGATCGCGAGGCACTTCGGCGGCCAGCCCCGCAGCGGCGCCGCTGACACCGAGGCGGCACCGCAGATCGCCGCGATGCCGAAGCTCGAGTTGCCGTCTGGGGTGGCAGCCCCGGCAGGCGCGGCAAAGAAGAAGAAAAAGGAAGGCTGCTAGCCCGGGCTGGCGTTGCCGGGCGCACGCAGCCGAACGACCGTGGCGCCCAGGTGCGACTCGGCCGCGTCCCAGTAGTCCGCGACCAGGCCATGGCCCGAAAGTACGCGCTGCACGACGGCGCGCTGCACGCCCTTCCCACGCCCGTGGATGAGGCGGACCTCCACGAAGCCCTGCTCGTGCGCCGCCTCGAGGTAGTCGTTCACGACGCCGGGGATGTCGCGGGGTGCGAACGCGTGCAGGTCGAGCGAGGGCTCGATCGGCAGCTCGACGGCTCCGTCTTCGGTCATGGCACGCTGCAGAGGCCGGCCTCCACGCCGGCCAGACCGAACGCCGCGATCGACTAGCGTCCCTGGGGCGACGGGTCCCGGTCGTACGTCGCCGTCACGGTCGTCTTCAGACCGCCCCGAACCGAGAAATCGCCGATCACGGTCATCCGTCTCGGACGACAGGCCGCAACCAGATCGTCGAGGATCTGGTTGGTCACGTGCTCGTAGAAGATGCCACGGTTCCTGAACTCGATGAGGTAGTACTTCAGTGATTTCAACTCGATACAGGAATCTGCCGGCACGTAGGTGACGCGGATTTCGCCGAAGTCGGGCAGCCCCGTCACCGGACACACCGACGTGAATTCCGTGAACCGGGTCTCGACGACGTACTCGCGCTCGGGCCGCGGGCTGGGGAAGGTCTCGAGGGTGGGTGCGCCCATCGGGACGATTCTAGCACCCGGGCCAGAAAAGCCCCGGTTTTTGGCCCAAAACCAATTGACACGCCCGCCGCCGCGCGCTAGCATACGACGGAATTTTCGAGAGGTCTGCGGCTGCCGCCAGCGCGCGTGGCAGTGCGCGGCAGCTCTCACGCGCGCGTACCAAGGGGGAGACCGATGGCAGAAGCCCGTCGCATGGGCAAGTCCGAACTGTTCGCGTACTTCGCGGACAAGTTCGAGTGGAAGCGGGCCCAGGCCCGCGAGTTCTTCGACGAGCTCAACACGCTCGCCGAGAAGGAGCTGAAGCGCTCGGGCGAGTTCACGATCCCCGGGATGGTCAAGCTCGTCGTGCAGAAGCGGAAGGCCCGCATGGGTCGCAACCCGGCGACGGGCGAGCCCATCAAGATCCCGGCCAAGACGGTTGTCAAGGCTCGCATTGCGAAGCAGATGAAGGACGCGGTGCTGCCGCGCCGCTAGGCGCTTCGACGCGCCCCGCAAGCCCGTCGGCCGTGCACCAGCACGGGCCGGCGGGTTTTGCGTTTAAGCGCGTGACGCTGCGCCCTCAACCGGGGACGTGGGCGGCAACACCGGCA
>JAFNAJ010000111.1 GCA_017860085.1 Acidobacteriota bacterium
TCATGACGCCACGGCCGGAGAGGAGTCGGCCAGCGCCAGGTCGGTTCGGCCGCGCGGCACGGCGCTGAGGGCCACGCGATGGGCGAGGCTCAGCCACTCCGTGGTGCTCGTTCGCAGCAAGGCTGGTGTCGCGGCCCGATACCGCGCCAGGTCGCGTGCGAAGCCGCCTGGATCACCGAGGTAGACGTTGTAGGCGTTCAACTGATCGGACTTGCCACTGAAGCCCCCGATGGTCTGGAGGCGATACACGAACTGGGCCTCGACCTTGGTGTGCGCCCGCACGAACTCGCCGTCGGTCGGGCCCTCGCCGGCCAGTCGACCCAGTTCCTCGGTGATGGCGCGGTCGAGCTCAGCGAGCGTGTGCCCGGGAGCCGCGGTGGCGGCCACGTGGAAGCTGCCTCCGAGCTGGCGCGAGTTCTGGTGGGCCACCACGTCGAGCGCCAGGCGCTCGTCGGACACGAGGCGCCGGTACAGCCGCGACGTCTTCCCTCCAGCCAGCACGTCGGCCACGAGGTCGAGTTCGGCATCGCCGGCCTCGAAAAGCGCGGGCGAGTGCCAGCTCAGGTAGAGTCGAGGAAACTCGACGCGGTCTTCGAGCACCCACCGGCGGTCGGCGTCGAGGACAGCCAGCGGCACCTCGACGGGGAGCACCGGAGGCCCCGCCGGAATCTCGCCAAAGTACCGGCTCACAAGGGCGACAGCCTCATCGGCCTCGACGTCGCCAGCCAACACGATCGACGCGTTGCCCGGGTGGTAGTACGTGGAGAAGAACGTCCCCACGTCGTCCAAGGTTGCCGCCCGGATGTCGTCCGCGAGGCCAATGGTGGGCCAGCGATACGGGTGTGTCTCCGGGTACATCGCCGCTGCAATAGCCATCGGCACGAGCCCGTACGGCCGGTTCTCGTAGCTCTGACGTCGCTCGTTGAGGACCACGTCGCGCTGGTTGTCCAGCTTGGCCTGGGTCAGCGCGGGCAGCAACCATCCCATGCGGTCCGATTCCATCCACAAGGCGAGGTCGAGCGCCTCGGTTGGTACGACCTCCCAGTAATTCGTGCGGTCGCTGTTGGTCGACCCGTTGAGCGAGGCCCCGGCTCGCTGCAGCGGCCCGAAGTAGCCCGAGTCGTGGTGCGCCGACCCCTCGAACATGAGGTGCTCGAACAGGTGGGCGAAACCAGTGCGTCCCGGGCGCTCGTTCTTCGATCCGACGTGATACCAGAGGTTGACCGCCACGATTGGCAGGTCGCGGTCCTCGTGGACGATCACGTCGAGGCCGTTCTCGAGCGTCCGCTTGTGATAGGTGAGATCCATCCGCTGCCAGGCGCCGCGCACCCGATCAGAGCACGGGCGTGAGGGGAATCGGCTTGCGGTAGCTGGCGATCGACACCTGGGCGGCAGCCTGCTCGGCTGCTGCGACGAAGGCGCGCGCCGCGGGCGACTCGGGTTCGGCCACGACGATGGGCGTCCCGGTGTCGCCGCCGACGCGGATCGGCTCGTAGATCGGGATGCGCCCGAGAAACGGCACAGCCGCCTGTTCGGCAAAACGCTCGCCGCCGCCCTTGCCGAAGATGTCGCTCTCGCGCCCGCATCCGCTGCACACGAAGTAGCTCATGTTCTCGATGATGCCCAGCGTCGGGATGTTGAGCTTCTCGTACATCCGCACCGCACGCCGCGAGTCGGCGACCGACACGGCCTGAGGCGTCGTCACCACGACCGCCCCGGCCACCGGCACCGTCTGGCTCAGGCTGAGGGCGACGTCACCGGTACCCGGCGGCAGGTCGACGATGAGGTAGTCGAGGTCGTTCCAGCGCACGTCGCGGAAGAACTGCTGAATGACGCCGTGGAGCATCGGCCCACGCCAGATGACGGCCGAATCGTCGTCCGTCAAGAAGCCCATGGACACGACCTGCACGCCGAACTTCTCGGCCGGCACGATCTTGTCACCCTCGCTCCCGAGCTGCGCCTGGACGCCGAGCATGATCGGCACGTTGGGCCCGTAGATGTCGCCATCGAGGATCCCGACACGGCTTCCGCAGCGGGCCAGCGCGAGCGCCAGGTTGACGGCCACGGTCGTCTTGCCCACCCCGCCCTTGCCGGCACCCACCGCAATCACGTTCCTCACCCCAGGCACCGGGGCTCGCCCCGCGGCGGGGTCGACGGCCGTGCGCACGCTGGCCGTCATTTCGATGTCGACGTCGGCCACGCCAGGGAGGGCCGCCACCGCCGCGCGCGCCTGCTCCCGCATCTGGTCCTTCACCGGGCAGGCGGGCGTGGTCAGCTGGATCTTGAAAGCCACGCGGGGTCCGCTGATGACCACGTCCTTGACGAATCCCAGCGAGACGATGTCCCGGTGAAGGTCGGGGTCCCTGACGACCTTCAGCGCGTCGAGAACCGTTTGCGGCGTGAGTGTCGGAGCCATGAAGGATCTAGCTTACCTCAACGAAGCTGCTGCTCGACGAAGTCGCCCACGACGGGCAGCTTGAAGCGCTCGCCCCGGTACGCCTTCACGATCAGGATGAGCCACAACACGACGGTGGCCGGGAAGATGACGAACACTGACAGCAGTGCCCCGAGAATGGGCACGACGTTGACAACGAGGTGCAGGACCGCAACGCCGAGGAACGTCACCGTGGATTGCAGGGCGTGAAAGCGGACGAAACGGCTGTCCCGCTCGATGAGCAGAAACGCTGCGCCTGTGATGAACCCCGCCACGTAGCACATCGCCGCGGCAAGGTTCTCGTCGAGGCCCGTGCTCGATTTCCCGGTCGCCGGAGGTGTCGCATCCATCGTCGCTCCCACTGGCTGCGTGTGCTACGTGTGCGCAGCGGTCGCGTCTTCGAACCGCTGCCGGGTCTCATTGTTCAACAGGACCCAGAGACTGTACACCGACAGGGCCGTCCCGAAGGGCAGCACGAACAGGTTGACCAGGGCGACGACCAACGCGGCCGTTCGGGCGTGAGGTCTCACCTTGCGCAGCCCGCGCCCGACCCACACATTGGCCCCGGCCCAGGCCAGGCAGCACAGCGCAACGGTGAGAAAGGCGCCGACCGCCACGCCGGACGCCAGTCGCTGCGAATCGGACGCGGTGGCCGACTCGAGCCCCAGCGCGCCGAGGGCCAACAGGAGGAGTGACGCGGCGACGAGCAGGGCGAGCACGCCGCCAATCTGGTGGAGCACACCGAGCAGATCGAGGTGTTTACTCACGGGTCTTGGGGGGACACCGCAGGACTCAGCCAACGGACACGCGCACGTGCACCATCGTGGCTGCCGCGTTTGGCGGCGCCACCTGCCTGGCCAGGCGGGCGCCGTCGCGTACGCCTGCGGGCACCGACACGTAGATCACCTGCGACGCGGTCGACTGCCCCGTGCCGGCGCAGCCAGGGCAACGTTCGGCCCAGACCTCGCCGCGCCCTCCGCACTGGCGGCACACCCAGCGCAGCGACACGTCCACAGGCTTGCGGCACCCACGCGCCGCCTCACGCGCGGTCAACGACACGTCGGCCCAGACGTCGTGCGGCGCCGCTTCGTGTTCCAGGAACGCCTGGCGCATTCGCGCGACGAGCGGTGCGACGGACGGGAAGTCGACCGCGACTTCGTCGGCAAACCAGTCGCGCTCCCGCCGCCAGGCTCGCCGGCGCGGATCGGTCGCCTGGCTCAGGGCTGAGCGATCGTCAAGCATACCCGGCTCGTACGATAGGAACGCGCCCGGTGTCTTGTCAAGGCAGGACACTGGTGCTAAAAGAGGCGTGTGAGCGAGACCGAGCCGCGGCACGAATGCCCGATGTGTGGCGAGTTCATGATCCGCGAGGAACGAAAGGAGATCGTGCCCATTGCAGGCACGTCCCAGACCGTGACGCGGATCGCGCACGAATGGGTGTGTCAGGAGTGCGACTACTTCGAGGAGGACGAGGGCGACAGCCACCGCCCGGCGTCGTGACCTGCCGCCGGCGGGCTCTACGCGGCGCCGAGGCTCAACAGCAGTTCCCTGCGGAGCGCTTCGTCGCACGCCTCGAAGCTCATCTCGGCATCACAGCGATCGCAGAGGATCTCGAACACGCTGGGTCGTGTCTCTTCGGCGACTTCGACCCGGCCCTCTTTCACGCGCACCACGTGGGCCTGGGCCGTCTTGATCAGAAAGTGCTCCTGGTTCCCGCAACTCGGGCAGGTGAGCGGCATCGGCATCTCCCAGGGCCTCGGTTGGCGTGTGGCCCGCAAACGCGTGAATTCTACGGAATGGGTTCACCTTTCGCAATGACCTTCTCGAGGCGCGCGACTGTGGGTCGCGCGGGACGACCATGAGCGAACGCGAGGACGTGAGAAGCGAGGAGCGCGGATTTCACTGGGTCGCGTGGCGCGTGCGCCCTGGCGACTCGGGCCCGCGCGACTCGGTGATCGTCGTTGGCAAGACCAAGGAGGAGGCCGAGGACCGGGCCCGCGACCGCACTGACGGCCCCAGGCCGCGCTGAGCGCTCACGGCAGGACGGCAGCGTCTCGTGGCGGCCGTTCGTCGAGCGAGGGGCAGACACGCAAGTCGTGTGCACGCCCGCGCCGTCCCTCCCAGACGACGTGGCCTCCGGCCGGGCCGAGTCGTCCAGCCTGCTCGAGCGTCTCGTAGAACGACCGCGGCAGCACGGCGCCCAGACTGCCGCTTCCCGGCTTGAATCGCCCCCCGTCGAGCCGCGCCACGAGATACAGCGCATCCCGCGCCCTCGTCGTGGCCACGTAGAGCAGGCGCCGCGTCTCCTCGACCTCGGCCTCCCGCTCCTCGTCGTCCGCATTCGATCGGAAGGGCCCGACCGCGACCGCGGGTTCGCCGTCCTCCCCCCGCGCGACCAGACGAACGGCGGCTTCGGCACCGCCGGTCCCACGCTCGAGGTTGACCACGAACACGACCGGGAACTCGAGCCCCTTGGCGGCATGGACGGTCATCAGGTTGACCGCGTCAACCGCGTCGATCACCGCGTTCGACTCGTCACCGGTCGACAACTGGTCGAGGTGCGCCGCGATACGTCCCAGCGTCGCATAGCCTCGGTTCTGCAGGCGACGGACGAGCGCCCGCATCTTCTTGACGTTCTCGACGGCCTGGGCGTGCCGCGGGCCCTCGAGTTCGCAGAGGTAAGCGGTGTCGGCCAGCACGAGGTCCAGCAGCTCGGGCGTGGGCAGTCGATCCACGAGGCGGAGCCAGCGCGGCACGGCTTCCTGCACCAGCGTCAGCACCCGTTGGTCCTCGGGATCGAGCACGTCGAGCGGTGCAGCCGACTCTCCCGTCAGGGCGCCCGGCAGGTCGTTGCGCAGGGCACGCAACGCCGCGTCAGACAGCCTGATGAAGCGGGAACGCAGCAGCGCCGCCGCCGCTGACGGGACATGAGGCGAGGCGAGGTAGCGCAACAACGCCACGAGGTCGATGACCTCGTCGGTCTCGAAGAAGCCCAGCCCCTTGTACACGTACGACGGGATGCTCCGTGCGGCAAGGGCGCGCTCGAACTCCCGGTGGCTCTCGCGCGCACGGAACAGGATGGCAACATCGCCGGGCCCTGCGCTTCGCGCGAGCCCCGTGTGACGGTCGCGGACGGTGCACTGCGCCAGAATGCGCGCCACCTCGGAGGCGACCGCGCGGGCAGCCTCCTGCACGCCGTCGGTGCTCACGAGCCCGAGGCCCAGGATCGGCTCGCGCAGGGCCGAGGGCAAGGATGACTCCGCACCCGGCGTCTCGATCCCGGCCTCCCAGTCTTCAGGAAACCGGTCGCGCTCGTCATACGAGAACGCGTCGCGACGAGTCGCGTCCCGTTGCAGCGCTGTGAAGAGATCGTTGACGAACGCGAGCAACTCGGGACGGGCGCGGTAGCTGCGTGTGATCCACCGTCGCGGCTGCCCCGCCGGTCTCAGGCGCTCGATCGCCCGTGCGGCGTCGTCGAGCAGCGACACGTCGGCATCCCGAAACCGATAGATCGACTGTTTGCGGTCGCCGACGATGAAGATCGATGGTGGGAGCGGAGCCTCGTGCACGAGTCCGGCGCCCTCACCCCACGACTGCACCAGCAGTGACACCAGCTCCCATTGCAGCCGGCTCGTGTCCTGGAACTCGTCGACGAGCACGTGGTGATAGCGCGACTCGAGACGGTAGCGACTCTGCGCGAACTCGTCCATCTGCCTCAGCAGCGCTACCGACCGCTCGAGAGCCTCAGGAAAGTCGACGAGACCCCGATCGAGCATCAGGCGGCGGTACCGGTCGACGGTCATGAGGAACAGCCGCCGCACGCCCCGCACGAGCAGCGTTCCGAGGTCTCGTTCGAAGCGGTCCATGGCCACCTTCAGCGGGCCGGCAACCGCCTCCACGGCGCGCGCGTGCCGCGTTCGAGCCGCGCGCGATGCAAAGGCCCGGGCCTCGTACCCGTGCAGGCGTCGCCTCGGCTGCCGGTCGAGCGTCAGCACGTGGCGCCCGAGCTGGTCGACCAGCGCTCGGACGACGGGCGGGTCGACCGAATCCACCGCCTCGAGTGCGCGCAGTTCGGCTGACAGCAGGGCGAACCGCGCGTCATGCACGGGCCCATCGGCGAGGAACCCTTCGAGGTCACCGTCGGTGGCGCGGAACGCCTCGAGGATTCCGACGCGGCACCGCGCGGCGGCCACCTCCTCGGTGAGACCGTCGGCATCTGGCCCCAGCCATCGGCCCAGGATGCCCGGCGCCACCAGGCGACGACCGAGCAGATACCGGAGCGCCCGGCGCAATCGCAGGCCGGGGATGGTCGTCAGCACGAGGGCGAGGTCGTCGGCCTCGGCTGAAAGTCCTCGTGCCACGCGAAGCACGTGGTCGAGGGTCTCTTCGGCCAGTTGGGCGACATCGGTCTCGTCTGCGACGCGGAACGCGGGATCGAGGTCGGCCTCGAGGGGAAACTCGCGCAGGAGCGACAGGCAGAATGCGTCGATCGTGCTGATGGCGATGTCGCCAATGCGGTCTCTGAGTTCGCGCCACCGCCGGCGGCCTTCGAGGCTGGCCGCGCCATCGACCCTGAGCGCCCCGATGATCCGATCGCGCATCTCCGCAGCCGCCTTGCGCGTGAAGGTGATGGCCAGGATGTTGGAGGGATCGACGCCAGCGGCCAGCAGATTGAGGTATCGGGACACGAGCACCGTGGTCTTGCCAGTGCCGGCCGACGCCTCCAGCACGACGTTCTGCCGTGGATCGACCGCGAAGCTCCGCGCGCCGGCGTCAGAGAGCGTCGACATCGACGTAGTCCTTGCGGCAGATGGCTGCGAAAGCGCAGGTGGTGCAGAGGCGCAACTCCGAAGGCTGGGGTGGAAAGCGGCCAGCCTCGATCGCTTCAAGGGCCCGGATCAGCAAGCGCTCGGCCCTGGCCACGGCAGCATCTCGGCCCGTGGCATCTGCAATGACGGGCACGAGCGTTCTCTGGCCAGCCAGGGGCACGTACGCGGCTTCCGACACCGTCCATCGCTGGCCGTGACGGCCTTCCAGTTGGCGCTCGGCGCATGCGGCGTACACGGGCAACTGCAGCGAGCGATCGATCCTGGGCGCTTTGCCGCTCTTGTAGTCGATGATCCGCAGGAACCCACCGGCCAGCAGATCAATCCGGTCGGCCTTCCCACGCACGAGCCTCGTCGTGGACTCGCCGCCGACGACCAACGGGTACACGCTGCTCAGGTCGTACTCGAGCAATCGCTCGATCACCGTCCCCTCGGCCGAGGCCTCGACGGCCAGCACACGGTCGCAGATGCCGACAATCGCTGCGGTCCCCAGGAAACGGCGACGCTCGAGCGCGCGCTCGCCCTCCGGCACGGTTGCCAGCCGCGCCTCAACCACGTCACGGAAGCGC
>JAFNAJ010000512.1 GCA_017860085.1 Acidobacteriota bacterium
CGTACGCACAGCTGGGCCAGCCGGGCGAGGCCGTCCGCTGGCTGCGTCGCGCGCGCGACACCGGGTGGCCGTGCTACCCGTGGTACGCCATCGACCCGCTGCTCCGGCCGCTCGAGAACGTGGACGACTTCCGGTCGTTCATGAGCGAGTTCCGTCAGAGCTGGGAAGCGGCGCGCGCCCGCTACGGCGGGTGAGCCTCTCCTGCGCGCCATCATGTGGCGAGGGAGGAGTTGCCCGCGTGCGGGCCCCGCTGGCCTCGGCAGGTGCCCATGCTGAAGATTGAGCTCCACAGCCACACGTCCGACGACCCCGAGGATCCCATCCGCCACACCGCGCGGCAGCTCATCGACCGCGCGGCGGCCCTCGGTTACGGCGGGCTCGCCATCACGCTGCACAATCGATACACGGGAGATCCGGCCCTCGCCGAGTACGCACGCGCTTTGGGCTTGACACTGCTCCCAGGCATCGAGCGCACGATTACGGGCCGTGACGTGCTGCTCGTCAACTTCCCGGCGGAGGCCGCAGAGGTGGCCAGCTTCGACGACCTCCGCGCGCTCAAGCGACGGTTCCCTTCCGGCCTCGTCGTGGCACCCCACCCGTGGTTCCCGATGGGCCACAGCCTCGGGTCGGCGCTCATGGATTGCCACGCCGATCTGTGGGACGCGGTCGAGATCAACGCGTTCCACGTGCGGGGCATCGACTTCAACCGCCCCGCCCGCCGCTGGGCCCAGGCCCGTGGGGTGCCCCTGGTGGGCAATTGCGACGTGCACCAGCTCGATCAGCTCGGCACGACCTACTCGCTGGTCGACGCACCGCGGGGCGCGGGGCCCGACCAGATCTGCCAGGCGATTCGCGAGGGCCGCGTCGAGGTCCGCAGCCAGACCCTCTCGTACGGCAGGGCGGCAGGCATCGTGGGCCGCGCCGTGTTCTCGAACCTCCCGCGCCTGGCGGGGTTCGATCGCGCCTCGCGGGATGAAGAACCTGCCGGCCGCCGGGGCGCGTGACCTGCCACCCGATTGCCACGTTGCCGTGACGCTCCTTCACGCCCGGGCTGACGGTAAGGCTGCCTGTGTCTCCCAAGAAGGTCAGCGCCATCATCCACAACGCGCAGGCGTTCCGACAGCTCGCTCAGCAACATGGCTCCTCCGTTGTGCTACCATGTGCTACATGAAACCGCCCCACCCGGCACGCGCGGCTCGACCAGCGGGGCGGACGATGCCCGGCCGCGTGGGCGTACGCCAGCTCCGCCAGAACCTCAGCGTCTACCTCGAGCGCGTGGTTGCCGGCGATCGGCTGGCCGTTACCGACCGCGGGCGCCCGGTGGCAATGCTGATCCCCTTCCCCGGTGCCGCGAAGCTCGTCGAGCGCCTCGTCGCCGAGGGACGGGCGGTGCCGCCGACCCGGACACTGGACGACCTGCCTCCGTTGAGGGGCCGGCTGCCGGCCGGCCTTGGGAAACGGCTCCAGCACGCGCTTCGCGAGACTCGCGAGGAGCGGCTGTGAGCCTCCTCCCGGTCTACCTCGACTCATCGGCGATCTTGAAGCTCGTCGTTCCGGAGCGTGAGACCGGTGCGCTCCGGGCCGCGCTGGCCAAGTGGCCGGACTGGCTGTCGAGCCGTCTCTCGGCCCTCGAGTGCCGCCGGGCGCTTCGCAGGGTCGGCGGGCCGCCGATCCTCCTAGACCGGTTGGATCACGTGCTCGCTGCCTGCACGCTCCTCCAGTTCGACGAACTCACCTTGCGGCTCGCAGAAACGGTCGGCCCGCCCGAGTTGCGCTCGCTCGACGCGATCCACCTCGCCGCCGCCCTGTCGATCGGCGACTACCCGGACGCGTTCGTCACGTACGACCGGCGCCTCGCCTCTGCCGCCCGGGCTATTGGCCTCAACGTGGTGGCGCCCAGCGCGTAGGGTCCCGCGTCGGAACGAGCGAGCCACCTCACGACGGTCAAGACAGCCGGCCGGCGCAACCGTCGTCGCCACGAAGAAGGGAGGCGAAGCCGAGCTGCTCGACTCTCTTCACTCGCGCGCGCCGCTTGGCACCTTTGCCTTCAGCTCCCCAAACCAGTTCTGCACGAGCTGCACGCGGGTCACGACCGGGTGAGGCGCCGGGTTCCTCACGCGGACGGCGTAGAACAGCTGGCCATCCAAGGCCACGTCGTAGCAGCGGACGGGAAGACACGAGAACCCGGCGAGAGCGTGGGGATCGAACTCGAACAGCACACGCGGTTGCGCGACGCGGACGGGCGGCCCAGGGTCGAAACCGACCGCCATCATGCGGCGCTTCCCGTCGGCACCTGCAGGCGCGACGTAGAACAGTTCGCGGCCGCTCGGGTGCCACGCCGGGCTGATCCCGCCCTCGTCGGAGACCAGCGTTCCTGTGGCCTTGCCCGGGTACGGCTGCACATAGACATCCATCCGTCCCGACGCGTTGGACCCATAGGCGAGCCAGCGCCCGTCGGGCGATTCGACGGCAGGAGTTCCCCGCAGTGGTTCCACGCGACCAGGTGTCGCCTCAAGCGTGGCCACGAGGAGGTTGTCGCCCCCCACGCCGAGCAGCGACCCGTCGGGCGCCCACGAGGAGTGCTGGAAATCACTGATCGCCATGACGACCTCGGGTGGCGCGCTCCCGTCGACGGCCAGCCGCGCGAGGACGAAC
>JAFNAJ010000112.1 GCA_017860085.1 Acidobacteriota bacterium
CGCGCGGACAGCACCAGTGTCTTCTGCCCGTCGAACTTGCACAGCCGCGAGAACAGCACCGTGCGGATCGGAACGTTGATGCCCACACCGAGGGTGTCGGTGCCGCAGATGACCTTCAGCAGGCCGCGTTGGGCCAGTTGCTCGACCAGCACACGGTACTTGGGCAGCAGTCCCGCGTGGTGCACGGCGATGCCCTGCTTCAACCACTTGCGGATGTTCGGGCCGTAAGGACTCGTGAAGCGGAAATCCTCGATCGCCTCGGCCACGGCGTTCTTCTCGTCGCGGCTGCACAGGTTGAGGCTGGTGAAGGCCTGCGCGCTGTCCGCGGCGTCCTTTTGCGTGAAGTGCACGACGTAGACCGGCGCCTTGTTCTCCGCGACGAGCTTCTCGAGCGTCTGCGGCAGCAGGATCTCGGAGTAGGCGTACTCGAGCGGCACATCATTCAGCCTGGTCAGGGCCTCCGCGAAGAACATCATCTCCCCCAGCGTTGCAGACATCAGCAGAAAGCGCGTCCGCGGCAACGTTAGCAACGGCACCTGCCAGGCCACACCCCGATCTCGGTCGGCGTACCAGTGGAACTCGTCCATCACGACGTCGTCCACCGCCGCGCGGTCGCCCTCGCGCGGCCCCAGCTCACGGCACAGCGCCAGCCACTTCTCGTTGACGAGCGCCTTGATCGGGCAGGTGTAGACGGAGCGCCGGCCCCGGGCCAGCGAGTCGAAGTGAAGGGCCGACGCCACGAGCGACTTCCCCGAGCCTGTGGGGGTGTTGAGGATGACGTTCTTTCCCTCGAGCAGCTCGAGGATGGCTTCCTCCTGGGCGGGGTAGAGCGTCAGGCCGAGGCGCTCGACGTAGTCGAGGAAGCGACCGAGCAGGATGTCGCCATCGATCTCGCCTCGAGGAATCAGGTCGTAGAGGGGAGCGGCCATCACTCACCCGAACACCGGAACGTCGACGGGCGCCCTGCCGATCACGGCCTGGTTGGCCAGGATGCCGATGATGCTGGCCCGTGCGCCCTCCTCGGCGCTGCAGGCCACAGGCGCTCCGGTCGTCGCGCTCCTGACGAAGTCCTCCAGGGCGTAGTAGAGGGAGGGATGGGGCAGCCCGATGCCGGCCTTCAGGTCGCCCTGGGCGGCGAGTTGGGTGGCATTGGCGATCAGGACGATGCCTTCGCTGTTGAAGTGCTGCTGACGCGTTGCGTAGACCTCCCAGCCCTGCGTTGGCGCGTCGGGCTCCTTGAACAGCCACCCGTGCGTCCAGGCGAGGCGGATGGTGCCGTTGACGCCGTAGAAGGTCTCCGTCTGCGCGCCGTAGGAGTTCGCCAGCGTCGCGTGGTACTGGAGCGCGAGACCGTCGGCCCACCTGAGCTGCAGATCGATCGTGTCCGGAACGGTCCGCCCGTCCTTGTGATGGCGGATCTCGCCCCGTCCCTCGATGCGAACCGGGTAGGTGCCGCTGAACCAGTGCGCGACGTCGAGCTGCTGCGCGGCGACTTCTCCGGCAAGACCCGTTGACACATCAGGGTCGAGCCGCCAGTTGACCAGCCGCTCGAGGGAAGGATCGCTCGACGGGAATCTCCAGCTCGTCTTGCGGTGCGATCGCGCCTCGATCGACACCAGGTCGCGCAGTTCCGATCGAACGAGCGTCTGGGCGCGCTTGTAGGTCGGATTGGAGCGGCCCTGGAATCCAGCCTGACAGACGGTCGTGGCGCGGGAGGCCGCCGCGGCAATGGCCCGGCAATCATCGACCGTCGACGCAAGCGGCGACTCGCAGTACACGTGACGCCCCGCGCCGAGCGCGTCGTCGACGATCGCGCGGTGCAGGTGTGTCGGCGTCGCCACGACGAGCGCTGCCACGTCAGGACGCTGGCCGAGCAGAGCGCGATGATCGGCAAACCCCTCTGCGCCCTTGACGCGGCCCAGCATCGCGTCGAGCCGGCCGGCCACCGTATCGCACACGGCACACAGCTCGACGCCTGCCATCTTCTGGAGCTCGGCAACGATGGCGCGGCCCTGGCGGCCGGCGCCAATCAGGCCGACCTTGAGCGGCGGGGTCGGCACGGGTGAGGTGGCCCCAGCCAGGTCGGGAACCACCGCGTATGCGGTCAAGGCACCCGCGGCCTGGATCATGAAGTCGCGTCGGCTCGGCTGTCCATCGCTCATGTCGCATGTCCGTTCTCGAAGCGGGCCTGGTAGCCGGCCGGCAACGTGTCCGGGATCTGGCCCATCACCGCGAGGGCCGTGGCCCACGCATCCGCCAGTCGCGCCGAGGGCCCTGTGACGACCACGCGCGGCGCTCCGACCGCCGAGGCTGCCGGCCCCCGAGCTCCTCCCACCCGGGGGTCGACGATGTGGCTGGCGCCGGAGGCGGAACGTTGGCTGTCGGTGTGGGAGATCGCCATCGCCGAGTTGACGAGCGTCAGCACCCCCACATCCCAGTTGCCTGCCAGCGCCACCCGCCACCCGTCAGCGCCGGGCGGCGCGCCGATGGTGACCACGCTGCTCGTGCCTCCGTGCAGCAGTGCGCTCGTGACGCCGTGTGCAACGAGGACCGCCGCTGCGCAGTCGAGCGCGTGCCCCTTGCCGATCGCGCCGAGGTCGAGCGAAACGCCTGGCTTGGTGAATTTCACCGTCCAGCGCGTGCGGTCGAGCTCGATCGCATCGCTGGTGCTTCTCGCCGACCTCGGAGACGGCCGGGCTCGCATCCGCGTATCCGGGGACGGGATCCGCTGCGGCTCTGGCCCGGATTCCGCCGAGGTGGCCGAAGGCGCGAACCCCGAGGCCGTGACGAGCGGCGCGCAGGCGATGTCGAAGGCGCCGTTCGAGGCGCGCCACACGGAGAGCGCGTCATCGAAGAGCGCGAAGGTCTCCGCGTCGAGAGGCACTGCGCGGTGGTGTGCCTCGCGGTTCAGGTGCGACACCAGGCTGTCGGGCGCAAACCGGCTGAGCCGCCTGTGCCAGATGGCGATCTCCTCGAGGGCTGCCTCGCCGGCCGCCCTGAGATCGTGGCTTCGGCCCGCCGCGAGCGTCAGCTCGAAGCGGGTCCCCATGGCGGCGGTCGCGAGGAGCACGGGTGGGCTCAGAGCTTCCTGACCTTCTGGTTCCGCCTGTCGTAGGCGTACGCCTTACCCTCCCAGATGGAGCGGCTGGCGAGGTCGACGATCACCATCACCTTGGTGCCGAGCTCGATGTCGCTTGCCGGCTTCTGGCGCGAGCGGATGCACGAGAGCCAATCGAGCCTCAGGTTGTCCTGGTCGTCGCCCTCCGTGCTGGCGGGAATCTCCCGGGCGTCGATCTCGTCCGCGTAGAGGCGCTCGGGGCGCAGGGTCAGCGTGCGGCCGCCGACGTAGAGGTTCGCCTTGTGGCCGCGGATCACCTTCTCGATGCCGAGCTCGTTGCACGTGGACCCGGCGACGACCATCGTGTGGCCGTCCTCGAACTCGATCGTGAGGTTGACCTGGTCGTGGTTTTCCATCTTCTTGTCCACATAGTGTCCGCCCGAGGCCACCACGCGGGCTGGCCATCCCAGGTTCATCGCCATGATGAGCGGCGTCATCTGGTGGACGAGCAGGTCGCCGATGATGCCGGTCGAGTATTTCCGGTAGCGGCGCCACCGGGCGTAGATCTCGGGGTTCCACGGCGCCTTGCCGAGCGGCCCGCACCAGGCCTTCCAGTCGAGGTTCACCCCGGGCTGCCACGCCGGGTCGATCGCGTAGTAGAGCCACTCGCCTTCCTTGGAGTTCCGGCAGTAGCTCGTCTGGCTCCAGACCGGCTTGCCGATGGCGCCTTCGGCGATCAGCGCCTGCGCGGCCTTGTAGCTGGGCGTCACCACGAACTGCGTGCCCACCTCGACGATCACGTCAGGGTTGGCACGCGCGATCTTCCGCAGGCGCAGGGCGTCTGCCAGGCCGAGCGTCATCGGCTTTTCGATGTAGACGTCCTTGCCCGCCAGGATGGCGTCCTCCGCCTGTCGGCCGTGCCAATGCTCCGGCGTCGCGATGACCACGCCGTGCAGGTCCTTGCGCGCGAGCACCTGGCGATAGTCGCGGGTCGTCCCCACCTGGCCGCCCTGGGCCTCGTCGACCTTCTTGCTGGCCGCCGCCGCGCGCGGGTCGCAGACGTCGCAGAGCACGTCGATGCGCACGTCGGCCTTGCCCGCCTTGGCGAGCCTCAGGAAGGCGTCGCAATGCGCGGTGCCCATTCCACCCGTCCCGATCACCCCGATCCGGATGGGGTCGTCGGCGCCGAGCGCGGCCCTCGGCGCGGACTGTGCCGCCGGCATCACGTCGTCTGACGACTCTTCGGCTGACGCCAGGCCGGCGGCGAGCGACGCGGCGGCCGCTGCGCCGACCGTCTGCTGGAGGAACCCGCGCCTGGTGGTGGACTCGCCCACGGTGCCCTTCCTTTCAGGCTGACAGTTCGCGTCGTACCCGCTCGAGCAGTCGCTTCGTCGCGGCGATGCCCTCGCGCTCGGGCAGCCGGCTGCCCTCGTACTCGATGCCGACCCACGAGCGGTAGCCCGCGTCACGGACGATTGTCAACAGACGCTGGTAGTCCGACATGGTCTCGTTACCCTGCGCGTCGAAGTCGTGTGACTTGGCGCTCACCGCCTTGGCAAACGGCATCAGCTCCCGCACACCCTGGTAGCGGTCGTACTCGTAGAAGTTGCCGAAGTCGGGCAGCGTGCCGCATCGCGGATGCGCCACCTTGCGCATCACGCCCACGAGCCAGTCGCCGTGCGACGAGAGGCCTCCATGGTTCTCGACGATGACGTTGATGGCCGCCTTGTCGGCAAACTCGCACAACGAGCGGAGGCCGTCGGCGGCGAGCGCCTGTTGCTCGTCGAACGACCCTTCGCTGGCCGCGTTGACGCGGATGTGGGCGCACCCGAGCGCCTTGGCCGCCTCCACCCACTTGTAGTGGTTCTCCACGGCCTGTCGGCGCTTGGCGGCGTTGGGATCGCCGAGACTGCCCTCGCCGTCGCACATGATGAGATGTTGATACACGCCTTCGCCGTGGGCCCGTCGGTTCATCTCGGCCAGGTACGCGGTGTCGGTGGCCTTGTCCTTGAAGAAGGAGTTGACGTACTCGACCGCCTCGAGCCCGAACTCCTGACGGGCCACCCGCGCAAAATCGAGGTGGTCGAGCTGGCCGGCGCCGATCGTCCTGTGCAACGACCATTCGGCCAGCGAGATTAGGAACATCGGCTTCTGCTGCGGAGCCACCCGCCCCAGAAGTGAGGCGGGACGACCGAGCGTGAGCGCCGCTGCTGCACCCGACCCCGTGACCAGGAACTCTCGTCGTGTCATGGACAGTCCCCCAGAATGTCGCCCGTCAGGGCCGGTCACGACCTCAGCAACGGCAGGCGCACGGGCCGGCCATCCCGCGCGGCCGAACGGTCGGCTGCAATGCAGAGTTCCATGGTCTTCTGCGCATCGAAGACGCTGAGGTGCGTCTCGCGATCCTCGAGCACGCACGCGACCAACTCGTCGATCTCGCCCTGGAACGGGTGGCTGCCGACGTCAGCCGTTCCCGGCATCTCGCACGCGATCCGGACGACGTCGGCGCCCGTCGGTGTCTTGTCCGGGTGGAATTGCACGTGTGCGATCGGGCACGCCGTCTGCAGTTGCTCGAGCGCGACCGATCGCTCGTTCCACAGCAGCAGGTTGTCGCGCAGGGTGGCCCGGTCGCCCATCAACTCGACACCAAACGTGTAGGGCATCATGAAGTCGGTCGAGCTGACGATTTGGCCGAGGGCCGCCTTGCCCCCGCGCCTGCCAGGCCGGTTCAACCTCACGTTGACCACCATCGTGGTCGGATACTGGTAGCCCGTGGTCACCGTCTCGCCGTAGGCCGACACCTCGGCGGCTTCGAGACCCGAGCACCAGCGCAAGGCGTCCACGGCGTGACAGCCCGCCGCCAGCAGGTGGCTCCGCCCGCTGCGGGTCGTGCGAGCCCAGCTCCAGCCGGAGTACCAGTCGGTGACCCGCGACAGATACTGGACGCGCGCGAACCGGATCTCCCCCAGCCAGCCGGCTTCCCGCAGCCATCGCGCCAGCCGGAGATACGGGTTGTAGTGGAGTTCGAACGACACAATGGTGCGCACACCGGAGCCCCGCACGGCGTCGCGGATGCGCGCCAGTTCGCGGAGATCGAGCCCCGTCGGCTTCTCCAGCAGGATGTGCTTTCCCGCCCGTGCCGCCGCCACTGCCTGGTCGGCGTGCAGATGGTTCGGAGACGCGATCGAGACGATGTCGATGTCGGGCGAGTCGAGCAGGTCACGGTAGTGGCGGGTGAAACGCGCTCGGGGGATACGCACACCCGCCCGGTCCAGGCGCTCGCGTGCCCGGGCCTCGTCTCGGCTGCACAGCAGCACGACCTCGGCGTGCGGATTGCGGACAAAGGCCTTCAGGTGCTCCGTGCCGCACCAGCCGATGCCGACCACGCCGACGCCCAGTTTCCTCGTCACGTCCCCCAACGTCGCCGGATTCTACCCTGCCTGTCTCGTTCTTGACACCCTGCGCGCGCGGGTGATACCTACACGCGACACGGCATCCACCATGGAACATGCATCTTGCGGATTCGCTCTGACTGGCGCCCTGGCTGCGGCCCTGGCGCTGACGGCAATGGTCGACGGCACCCGAGCGCGGGACCTGGCAGATTCCAATCCCTCGGCGGCGGGACCCCAGGCTGGCGCAGCGGCCGACAACACACTCAGCGACCAGGAGAGGGCCGCGGGCTGGCGTCTGCTGTTCGACGGCCGGACGGTCGCCGGCTGGCGGGGCTTCCGCAGGGCCGACATGCCGTCGGGCTGGCAGGTCGTCGACGGGGCCCTCACGCGCGTCGACAAGGCCGGCGACATCGTCACGGTCGAGCAGTTTGGCAGCTTCGAGTTGGCGTTCGACTGGAACATCGCGCCGGGCGGCAACAGCGGTGTCTTCTTTCGCGTCACGGAGGACTCCGACGCGGTGTGGCACAGCGGGCCCGAGTTCCAGATCCTCGACAACGCGGCGCACAAGGACGGGCTGACCCCCCCCACCTCTGCGGGCGCCGACTACGCGCTGCACGCGCCGACGCGCGACGCCAGCCGCCCGCCCGGCTCCTGGAACCGGGCCCGTCTCGTCGTGCGCGGCAGCCACGTCGAGCACTGGCTGAACGGCGAGCAGATCGTCGCGTACGAGCTGGGCAGCGCCGGCTGGACGGCGCTCGTCGCCGCGAGCAAGTTCAACAAGTACCCGCAGTTCGGCCGCGCACCGAAGGGCCACATCGCGCTGCAGGATCACGGCGACCGCGTCGCCTACCGCAACATCAAGATCCGACCCCTGTAGGGGGGTCAGGTCTTGAATCTCTACTTTTTTCACATCTGGCACCAGCGGCCAGTCGAGGAGCGACCATGGGTGCAGCCCAGCTGAAGCTCTCAGCCATGATGTTCGTGCAGTACTTCATCTGGGGTGCCTGGTCGGTGACGATGGGCACCTACCTCGGGACGACGCTGAGGTTCGACGGGACCGAGATTGGGCTGGCCTATGGGACGACGGCCGTGGCCGCGATGATCTCGCCGTTTTTCGTCGGGATGATTGCCGATCGGTTCTTCTCGACGGAGAAGATCCTGGCCGCGCTTCACATTGTGGGCGGCGTGCTGCTGTACGCGGTGTCCACCAGGCACCAGTTCGGCACGTTCTACCCCGTGTTGCTGGGCTACACGTTGTGCTACATGCCCACGCTCGCGCTCACCAACTCGCTCTCGTTTCACCACATGGACAACCCGGCGCGCGAGTTCCCGCGGGTGCGCGTGCTCGGCACGATTGGCTGGATCGTGGCCGGGCTCATCGTGGGGCGCCTGGGGCTCGAGGCCACCGCGGTGCCATTCCGTCTCGCCGCCGCAGCGTCGATCTTGATGGGCCTCTATTGTCTCGTGCTGCCTCACACGCCGCCCAAGGCTGCCGGTGCGCCGGTGACGGTGCGGGCCATCCTCGGGCTCGACGCGCTGAAGCTCTTGAAGGATCGCTCGTTTGCCGTGTTCGTGATTGGCTCGTTTCTCCTGTGCATCCCGCTGCAGTTCTACTACGCCTTCACCAACTTGTTTCTGAACGAGATCGGAATGGCGGAGCCGGCGAGCAAGATGACGCTCGGGCAGATGTCGGAGATCGGGTTCATGTTGATCATGCCGTGGATGCTGGTGCGCCTCGGCGTGAAGCGCATGCTGCTCATTGGCATGGCCGCGTGGACCGCGCG
>JAFNAJ010000113.1 GCA_017860085.1 Acidobacteriota bacterium
AGTGCGGCGACGAGCGGAACCGCCAGTGCTGGAGGCATCACGTCACTTCCGCTCGATGGGCGGCGGTTCGCTGGGAAGCGGCTGCAGCGGCGATTCGTCGGCGAGCTCGACGGCAGCCGTGTCGGGCGCCAGATGGTACTCAACGCCCGCCGGATCGACGGGCACGGACCTCAAGTAGCCAGTCCTGATCAGGACGGACCACGTGTAGGGCGGCTGTCCTCCGGCGTCCACGTAACGGTCCACCGCGACGCGCAGCGCGTCGAGTTCGTCGAGGGCATCGAGTTGCTGCAGGCGGCGCGTCGCGTCGCTCAGTAGCCACTCGTTGTCGGCGCTCTCGCGCAACGCCTGCCACAGGGCGCGGGACGCACGCCGGTCCCCCCCCTGCGCGAGCGTGTTCGCTGCGAGCGACCGCATCCAGAACGGCGCCCCTGGCTGGTCCGCGCCCCGGTTGAACCACTCGGCCGCCTTCGGGTAGTCGCGCAGCCACCAGTAGTAGATGAACCCGATGTCCTGCATGTAGCGCCAGTGGCCGGGCCTGGCTTCGAGGCCTCGTTCGAGCAGGGCGATCGCCTGGTCGGGGCGACCGGGACCACCCGGCGGCGGTTCCGACAGGAAGATGGCGCCGAATCGGTACGCGATGTTGAACATCGGGTCGAGCGTCACCGTGATCGACAGCAGCGGCTCGAGCAGTTCGTAGCGCCGCTCGCCTTGTGCCTCTTTCAAACGCGTGCTGCCGAAGTGCTGCAGCACCCGAATCCAGTAGACATCGGCGAGCAGGGCATCGTAGGACAAGGCCAGGCGCTGCAGGGCCAGGCCCGACGGCACGTAGAGCACCGACTCCTCGACGACGTCGCGCGGGAACCGCTGCTCGCGCCCGACCTCGATCGCGATGGCCGACCCCATGGCCAGGGCGAGGCAGACCGCCATGACCCACGCGCGCGGCTGACCGGCGAAACCACCACCCGGACTCATTTGAAGTCCCGCCGCGAGAAGATCCACGTTGCCAGCACGAGCAGTGCAGCGATGTAGGTCAAGGCATGGGCGGTCGTCACCGCCACGTACGCCGGCGACACGTACTGGCCATGCACGACCATCGTCTTCACGTCGAGCGGCGCGAGGTTCGGCAGAACGTAGTAGAGCGCGCGGGCCGTCCACGCCGCCACCCGCGAGTCGAGCACGTTCTCGAAGTTCCGGAGATCGGCATTGAAGTGGCCGACCACATACAGGCCGAACGTCAGCGCCGCCGACAGGATGGCGCTCGAGAAGGTCGAGAAGACAACGGCGATCGCCGTCACCACCATCAGTTGCACGAAGAGCAACGCAATCGCCTTGAGCAGGGCGGGGTCGAGCGCGGGCGCCTCCCAGGTCTCCCGGACGGCTGGCGACGTCTGCCAGTTCATCCACGCCAGCACCAGGTACAGCGCGACGGTCATGATGCCGACGTTGACGGCGAGCGTGAGCACGAGCCCGAGGTACTTGCCGACGATGAGCTGGGCGCGCGTGATGGGCTTGGAGAGCAGCGCGTAGATGCTGCGGCGCTCCACTTCCTTCGAGACCAGCCCGATGCCGATGAACACGGCAATGAACAGACCGAACATCGAGATCGACGCCAGCCCGAGGTCCTTGATGATCTTCACCTCCTGGCCGGCCGACAGCTGACTGATGAGCAGCGAGGCCCCGATCAGCAAGAGTGCAAAGAAGACGAGGTTGTAGAGCACCTTGTCGCGCACCGACTCGCGGAACACGTTCACGCCGATGCGGAGGATCGTCGCCAGCATCACTGCCCCATCCGGTCCCAGTCGGCCGATCCGACCCGCTCGACGAAGAAGTCCTCGAGTGTCTGTCGCAGCGGCATCACCGACACCAGGCGCCCGCCCGCCGACAGCAACGACGGCAGCACCTGCTCCGGGGGAGGCTCCGGCGGGAACTCGAGGGAGTAGCGTCCCTCGGCGATCCGCTGCACCCGCCTCGCCGTTGCCTCGAGGCGGGGTAGCGACTCGGAGGGCAGCTGCTCGACGACCGCCTCCCAGCCGCGCACCTGGAACGCCAGCATCTCCGAGAGGCTCCCCGACGCCACCAGTCGGCCTTTGGCCAGGATGGCCGCGCGGCTGCACAGCGCCTCGGCATCGGCCAGGATGTGGGAGCTGAAGAACACGGTTCGCCCCTCCTCGCGGAGTCTGAGGATGAGGGCACGCACGTCGCGCCGGCCGAGCGGATCGAGGCCCGACATCGGCTCGTCGAGAAAGATGACCTCAGGGTCGTTGATCAACGCCTGGGCCAGGCCGACCCGCTGGATCATCCCCTTCGAGAACTTGCGCAGTTGGAGTCGGCGCTCGGCGCCGATCTCCACCTCGTCGAGCAGGCGCGCGACGCGGCGCGTCCGGTCTGCGCCGGAGTAGCCGAAGAGGCCCCCGAAGTAGCCGAGCAGTTCCTCGGCCGTCAGGTAGTCGTAGAAGTACGGGTGCTCGGCAAGATAGCCGATGCGGCGCTTGACCGCCGGGTCGCCTACCGGGCGGCCCAGGATCTCGGCGCGTCCGGCTGTCGGAAACACGAGCTGCATCAGCAGCTTCAGGGTCGTGGTCTTGCCGGCGCCGTTCGGGCCCAGGAAGCCGAACACCTCGCCGGGCTCGACCGTGAGCGACAGGTCGTCGAGAGCACGGTACGGCCGGGGCCGCCAGAAGCCGACCCGGTAGTCCTTGGTGAGGTGCTCGGTGACGATGGCTGCCGGCATGGCTCAGGTGGCCTGCCTCCGGGGGCCGCACACACTCCTGCCCCGGCGACGGCGGGCCGCCACTACCTGTTTCGGCCTACTTCGAGGTTTTCTTGAGTTCGTACCCGATGACGGCGTCGAAATACCGAGGCTCCATGCCGCCCTCAATCTTGACACCGTTGACGAAGAAGGTCGGGGTCGACTTGACGCCCAAGAGGCCTCCGAGGGCCGTGTCTGCCTTGATCTGCTCGAGCATGCGGGCGTATCGCGCGTCGAAATCCTCGATGCCGGCTACTTGCCGGGCGCCGTCGCGGACCATCGCCGCCGTCAGCACGGCCTGGTTGGCGAACAGCCAGTCCTCGAGCTTCGCGGCAACCGCCTCGCCCTTCTCCCTGGCCATCCTGACGGCGACGGCGGCCTCGCACGCGGCCACGTGGACGCCCCGCTGCACGCTGGGGTTGCACTCGGGCTCGAGGGGAAAGTCCTTGCTCACGAACCGCACCTTGCCGGGAGCCTGGCTGGCGTACTTGGCCAGGATGGGCTTGTAACCTTCATGCGTGCCGCGGCATGGCGGGCACTGGTAGTCGTTGAACTTGACGATGAGCACCGCCGCTCCGCCGGGGTCGACCGGGACGATCGCGCGCGACTGCGCGTCGAACCAGCGCTCCACCTCGCTCTGCTGCTCCGTCGTCAGGGCCACCATCGCCGCCGGCGCGGCGGCCGTCGACGAGGAAGACGAGGCCTCGCGGGGGAAGAAGGCCACGGCGGACACCGCGCCAACGAGAAGCATGCCGCTCGCGGTCAACGCCAGCGGGCTGCGGAGGGCGATTCTGAGGTCGGTGAACGCACGTCTGGGCAGTGTAGTCATGGGATACGAGGTGGCGGCAGCCGACACGATGAAGAGCCCGGTCACGGCGACGTAGGTCAGCACGCAGAAGAGGCAGACAGCCTTGAGCACGAAGAACGCCGCGTAGGCCATGTACAGGGTGAACGCGAGGCCGATGGTCGACAGGGCGAACACGTACCCCGGCACGTTGGCGGCCATCGCCGGATCTGCACGACGCTCGGCGACGAGCAGGGCGATCACCACCGCGAAGAACAGCAGGCCCAGCAGCGCCACCGGCACCCCGAACAGCGACCCATACGGGCTGAGGTAGGCCTCGGTGCACGACACCGTGCTCGAGATGTCGCAGACGCTGGTGTAGTCAGGGTTCCGGATGAGCTGGTAGTGGACGTACGAGGAGGCCGAAGCCGCACCGACGCCCAGGAGCGCGAACAACCAGGACAGGAGTCGACGACGGGGAGTCATTGGGTACCGGGAGATTGTACACCGGCGGGTCCCATTTGGGCCGCCCGGGACGCTGGACTCCACGGGCAGCCGCCATTCGGCGCGCGGTGTTCGGCACTGCAGGCTCGAAACCCCTGCCCGTCGAGGTCCGTACGGCTCCTGGTGGACCTGGGGCGTGGGCTAGCGGATGGTAGTCACGGTGCCGCCGATGCCGAACGGCTCGTTGGGAGGCACCCCTGCGCTGTTCTGCCAGACCGTGCCAGACGCATTCGTGGCAAAGGCGCGCTTGCCGTGGGCCGCCGAGCTCGGCGTCGCGCTCGCGTAGTAGCCGGTCGCCGGGTTGGCTCCCGTGCAGTCGGGCGGACCGCTCGCCGCCCCCAGTCCCTGGCGAAGCCCGATGGTGTATCCACTCTTGGGGTTGAACACGAGGTCGGCCGAGACGTAGTCGCGCCCCACCAGCGTGTTGATGTCCGTCGTGTAGTAGTTGCGCCCGCAGCTCGAGGCGAACGCGCTCTGGCCGCTGTTGATCGTGCGCAGCGAGCTGATGGCCGACGCCTCGTTGCTGGATATCTTGGCCGCGAGCAGGAAGGGGGCGGCCAGTGCGCTCACGATGCCGATGATCGCAACGACGATCAGCAGCTCGATCAGCGTGAACCCCCGATTACCTAGGCGGGCTTGCGTGGCCACCATGGCTGGACTCCTCTGGTCGCGGTCACTGCCGGGTGGATGCATTGCGCCCGAGGGCTGAAAGGGCCGGCCACTCAGTCGAGCGCCGGCCCTTTCGAGGAAGTCGGGAACCGAGCCTACTGGATCGGCGCTGCGCCGGCCGGAGCGCCTGTCTGTGTGACGGCGACCGCAGCATTCAGCGCCTGGTAGATCGTGCCGCCCTGGTTGGTGCCGAAGTAGCGGGTGCCCGTCGAGTTCGGGGTCACCGGGTCGGCGCCCGCGAAGTACGTCGCAACGAGAGTGGCCGGGTTGCACGACACCGGAGCCGGGTTGCCGGCCGCCGCCGCGCCTGCGGTCAACGTGACCAGATAACCGCTCTTGTTGGCGGGGTCCGCCGCGAGGTCGAGGCTCACGAAGCCCTCTGTGCCCACGGGCGCCCCGGTTGGCGGCTGCGAGAGGCCGACCAGCGTGTTGGCGTAGTTGCCCGACCCGCACGACGACGCGAAGGTCGCCTGGCCGCTGTTGATGGCGCGCAGTGAGCCGATGGCCGAGGCTTCGTTGCCCGACATGCGGGCGCGCAGCAGGCCCGGGATCGCGATCGCCGCGATGATGCCGATGATCGCCACCACGATCAGCAGCTCGATGAGCGTGAAGCCCTTGTTGTTTCGGATCCTCATGTGTCTGACTCCCCTCGTGTGATAACGAACTGGACCTGGGACCATGCCCATTAAGCTTCCGGTCGGGCCCCACTGCCGACCGCACCCGTGGCCTGGTGAAGCAACGGGGATGCCATGACGGGCTTCGATGGGCTCGATCGCCGTTAGTCCTTCACATGACGATGGTTAGGGCCGTACTGCCTGCGCCGGTCTAGTCCGAGGCTCTCCCTGATGATCGAGGCGACTGACAGCAATTGTCAACGGATGCGCCAGTTCTTGCCAGCACAAGGGAGGCACGGGGTCGGAGAAGCGACACTCGCGGACAGGGGAGCGACACGCGCCCGGCGGGCCTGAAGGTCCCGCTGCAGCGGCCGCGTCAGCCGAGCTGGTACTTCTTCGCGTAGTAGCGGAACGAGCGGAAGCTCATGCCGAGCAGTTCCGCTGCATGGGTCTTGACGCCGTCGGCCCGGTCGAGTGCCTGAGCGATGAGCTCGCGTTCGATCGAGGCCACGTGGGCCTCGAGGTTGATCCCGGCCTCTGGGAGTCTCGGCGAAGTCTTCAGCCCGTGCTCGCCGGGGCCCGTCCCCTCGAACGCGGGATCCCCGCCGCGACGCACGTGCTCGGGCAGGCTCTCCTCCTGGATGGTTCCGGTCTGCTCGAGCGCGGTGGCCCGCTCGATGGCGTTCTCCAGCTCGCGGATGTTCCCGGGCCACTGGTGGCGTTCGAGACTCGCCAGCGCTGCCGCCGACAGCCCGCGCACCGGCTTCCCCATCTGCCGGGCGTACTTCACGACGAAGTGCTGGGCGAGGAGCGGGACGTCCTCGCGGCGCTCCCTGAGCGGGAGCAGGCGGACCGAGATCACGTTGAGCCGGTAGTAGAGATCTTCCCGAAAGCGCCCGTCGGCGACCGCGCGTCCGAGGTCGCGATTGGTCGCGGCAATCACGCGGATGTCGGCCTCGAGTTCGTCGGTGCCGCCGACACGGCGGAACCGGCGCTCCTGCAACACGCGCAGCAGTTTCACCTGCATCGCGGGACTCATCTCACCGACCTCGTCGAGGAACACCGTGCCCTTGTCGGCCACCTCGAGCAGCCCCTTCTTCGTCGAGTCGGCACCGGTGAAGGCGCCACGGACGTGCCCGAAGAGCTCCGACTCCAGCAGCGTCTCGGTAAACGCGCCGCAATTGAGCGCGACAAACGGGCGCTCGCGTCGCGGCGAGTTGAGGTGGATGGTGCGTGCGGCCAGCTCCTTGCCGGTGCCAGACTCGCCGGCAATCAGCACCGTGCTCGGCGTGGGAGCGATGGTGCCGATCAGCTTGAAGACGTCGAGCATCGCCTGGCTCCTGCCGATGAGCGGCGTGAGATCGTCGTTCCTCGTCTCCTCGCAGGCTGGCGGTGCGACCGCGCGCGACAGCCGGCGGTCGAGCGCCTTGCGCACCTTGGCGCGCAGCTCGTTCACGTCGAACGGCTTGGTCAGGTAATCGCACGCGCCCAGCCGCATGGCTTCCACCGCGGTCTCGTAGGACGCGTAGGCCGTGATCATCAGGCCCTCGATGGTGGGATCGCGCCGTTTTGCCGCCCGCAGCACCTCCACGCCACTCGTCCCCGGCATCTTCAGATCGGACACCACGAGATCGATCGGCTGACTGGCCAGCACGGCAAGGCCCTGCCGCCCGTCTTCCGCCAGCACGACCTCGCAGCCTTCGCGCCGCAGCACGATCGTCAGCAGCTCGCGCATCGACGCCTCATCGTCGGCGACGAGCACGCGCGGGCGCCTCTGGGGGACCTGGGCTGCGAGCGCCGGGGCTGATACCGCGCTCATCGCGCACCTGCCCCGTACGTGCCCGTGGCGAGCGACACGTCAGCAGGCTCAGACACCGTCGGCTCTGCAGGACTCACGTCGTGCGACCGGCCGGCACCCGACGCTGCCGCGCCCGCTCCGGCTGGGAAACACAGTCGAACGGTGGTCCCGGCACCCGGCGAGGACGAGACGGCCACCTCGCCGCCGTGCTCGGTGACGATGCGATGCACGATGGCCAGGCCAAGCCCGGTACCTTTGGGGAAGCTGCTCCTGAACGGCTGGAAGAGGCCGTCGAGCTCGTCGGTCGTCATGCCTACGCCCCCGTCCTCGACGCGGAGCACCACACCGTGCAATCCCTCGGCGCCCAGCCACTCTTCCAGGCGAAGCCGAAGCGTGCCTCCGTCTGGCATGGCGCGGAGGCCGTTCGTGGCGAGGTTCCAGATCACCTGGCGCACCTGCGACTCGTCCACGTCGATGGTCGATGGCGAGCCTTCTGTCTCGATGGTCACGCGGTGCCGATCGGTGAACTCGGGGCTGTTCCGCAGGAGGACTGCTGTCTCCCCGAGCACGGTGCGCAGGTCGACACGCGTGAGCGTCGGGGGC
>JAFNAJ010000513.1 GCA_017860085.1 Acidobacteriota bacterium
TACGCGGGCCTTGGCGATGCGTATGGCGCGGCGGCGTACTACGGGTACGTGCCGCCGCACGAGGCCATGCCTCGCGCCAACTTCGCGGCCTCACGGGCAATCGAGATCGATCCAGGCCTCTCGGAGGCACACGCCACGCTCGGGCTCACGGCGATGTTTCACCGGTGGGACTGGGCCTTGGCCGAGCGCGAGCTCGCGCGCGCCATCGAGCTCGACCCGAAGCTCGCCACCAATCACGTCTATCACTCGTTGTTCCTCCTCAGCCAGGGCCAACTGCCCGAGGCGCTCGAGGCGGCGCGCCGCGCCGAGCAACTCGACCCGTTGTCGTTGCTGGCGGTCACGGGCGTCGCCTGGAACCTGTTCTTCTCGGGCGACCTCGACGGAGCGGTCGCTCAGATCTACCGCGCCCTCGCGCTCGATCCCGAGTTTCCCGAGGCGTTGGGCATGCTGGCGCGCGTGGCCGAAGTGCGGGGCCAGTTCGCCGAGGCGGCCGAGCGTCTCCGCGCGTGGCTGAAGGCCGTCGGCCTCGCGCCCGGGGGGGCCGACGTGGTCTCCGAAGGGTTCCGGCACGGTGGTCTCACGGGGTACTGGCGCGCCTACCTCGACGTGCTCGAGCGCGACGAGGTGGGGTGCCCCCAGTTCGCATACGCGCGCGCCGCCATTCAGGCGAAACTGGGCAACGCGGACGCGGTTTTCCATGCGCTCGAAGAGTGCCTCGCGGAGCGCCTCGGCATGATGGTGTTCATCAAGATCGACCCGGCGTTCGCCAGCTACCGCACGGATCCGCGCTTCCAACGCCTGCTCAAGAGCATGGATCTCGCCTGATCGTCATCGGGCGATCGAAGCCGGGATCGCCGAGCAGGCCGCGCGGTTTCGCGGTTACCGACTGCCGCCCGCGTGAGGCTTCAGGACGGCGTAGAGCGTGGCCATGATCGGCGTGGGCACACCGAGCGCCTGGCCGCGGCGCACGACGTCGCCCTGGAGCGACTCGACCTCGATGCGCTTGCCCAGCGAGAGATCGATCAGAAGCGACGGTCGCATGGCCGACGGGAGAGCATCCACGTACGCCGTGATGCGCGCCACGAGGTCGTCGGCCACGGCGACGCCCTCGGCCCGCGCCACGCGCTCCACCTCGCGGACGGCCTCGAGAAACTGCGCCCGGATGAAGGGATCGCCCCAGATCGTGCCCGTCGGTTCGCGCGCGGCTCCCGCGAAGCCAGCGATGGGGGCCAGGAACGAGAGCTTCTCCCAGACGGGGACGCGCGCGTCTGGCACGGTTTCCACCTGGATGTCGGCCGACGCCAGCACGTCGCCAATGGCGGCGACACGCTCGCTCACGCGATCGCGCGCGCCAAAGAACTCGCCGAACACGATCCGCCGGTGGGTGCCGGTCTGCACGATGAGCCCTGGCGCGTGCAGCGCCGTCGCGACGTAGGTCGTGCCCCCGAGGACGTGCGGTTCACCCACCGCCGCGGCGACGCGCTCGGCGCTGTCGACACCGTTCTGCAACGTCAACACCACCGTGTGCGGGCCGACGAGCGGGCCCAGCATGGGAAGGGCGGCCTCCGTGTCGTAGGTCTTCACCGCCAGCAGCACGACATCCACCGGGCCGACGCGCGCGGGATCCTCCTCGGCCGGCGCGTGCACCGCGAAGTCGCCGAGGGGACTCCACACGAGCAGCCCACGCTCGCGAATCGCGCGCAGGTGAGCACCACGGGCGATGAACGTGACGGGCTGGCCCGCCCTGGACAGGCTGGCGCCGTAGTACCCCCCGACGGCGCCCGACCCGAGAATCGCAAAGCGCATCGCGCTCCAGCCTACTCCATTCCTGGGCCCGGCGCGGACGCCTCAAGCGCACCCTCGGACCGGTGCAGTTGACCGCTCTCGGCATCGGCGCCATCATGGGCGCAGGAATCTTCTCGACCATCGGGTCGGCCTCGGCAGGCGGCAGCAACCACCTCGGCGCAGGCCCGGCCATCATCCTGTCGTTCATCTTGACGGCCATCGCGTGCGCCTTTGCCGCACTCTGCTATGCGGAGTTCGCCGCGATGGTGCCCATCTCGGGCTCGGCGTACACCTACGCGTATGCCACGCTGGGCGAGGTGGTGGCCTGGATCATCGGCTGGGACCTGATCCTCGAGTACGCGGTCGGCAACGTGGCCGTCGCCATCTCCTGGGCCGGCTACTTCCGAGAGTTGGTGGCCGGCTTCGGCTTCGTCATTCCCAACTGGCTGGCCACCGACTACCGCACGGCACTCGAGTCGGCGCGGAAGGTCGCCGAGTTGCAGACGCAGGGTGGCGACCTGACGTCGCTCAGCATCGCCGTGCAGCGGGCCGCGGAGGCTTACACCCAGGCTCCCCAGGTGCTGGGCTTCCCCGTGGTGTTCAACCTGCCGGCCTTCCTGATCGTGATGGGCATCACGTGGGTGCTGGTGAGAGGGATTCGCGAGAGCGCCATGCTCACCGGCGCGCTGACGATTCTCAACATCTCGATTCTCATCTTCTTCTGTGTGGTGGGCTCGCGCTATGTCGATTCGGCCAACTGGGTGCCGTTTGCCCCGAACGGCTGGGCCGGCATCTCAGGGGCCGCCGCCATCATCTTCTTTGCCTACATCGGCTTCGACGCGGTGTCGACGGCCGCGGAGGAGACACGCGACCCACAGCGCAACATGCCCATCGGCATGATCGCGAGCCTCGTCATCTGCACCGTCATCTACATCGCGGTGGCGATCGTGCTGACGGGTATGGTGTCGTGGCGCCAACTCGGCACGGCCGAACCCTTGGCGACCGCGTTCGCGTTGCTGAACATCAACTGGGCACGCTGGATCATCGCGCTTGGGGCCGTCTGCGCGACGACAGGGGTGTTGCTGGTGTTCCAGCTGGGCCAGCCACGCATCTTCTTCTCGATGGCGCGCGACGGCCTGCTGCCCCAGTGGGCCGCCAAGGTGCACCCGAAGCACCAGACGCCGCACGTGACGACGATCCTCACGGGCGTCGTGGTCGCGGTGTTCGCGGGCATCGCCAACATCAATGAGATCGTCGAGTTGACCAACATCGGCACGCTGTTCGCGTTCGTGCTGGTGTCGCTGGGAATCATCATCCTCAGACGGACCAACCCCGCGCATCCGCGACCGTTCAAGACACCCCTGGTGCCCTGGGTGCCGCTCGCCGCAGTGCTGTCGTGCACCTACCTGATGATCCAGTTGCCCTGGGTCACCTGGGTCCGCTTCGTGGTCTGGCTGGCCGTGGGCATCGTCTTCTACTACATCTACGGGTACAGGCACAGCCACCTGAGACAGCGGACGTAAGCCGCCCGACTGGACGATCGGCCGCTACGACTGAGCGGACTCCGGAGGCCGGCCTTCAGGCCGGCCCACAGCCCACAGCGCTCGTTCAATCTGCGACGGCCCCCGTGCCGAGCGCGCCCCGGCGCCCGGCGCGGCGCGAGCGAGCGAACAGGGCCAGGCCGACGGCCAACGGCACGACCGCCCCCGCGACCAGCTTGAGCTCGAAGACGAAGACATCGTCGACGTCGCTCGTCGGGACGAACCCTGCCAGCAGGCCGGTGAAGCTCACCAGGAACCCGGTCAGGCCCGCCAGGCGCGAGAGCCAGCCGACGTCCCTCAGCACCACCAGCCCGGCGAACATGTAGCAGAACGGCACGAGCGTCGTGACGACGGACGACTTCAGCATCACCTGGTAAGCCTCGGCCACCGTCGACCCATACAGAGTCATGAGGACGAAGAGCGCCGACAGGGAGGCCTGCACGAGCAGGGCGACCCAGGGCGAGCCCCATCGTGGGTGCACCCGCCCGAGCGCGGCCGGCAGCGCGTTGTCGAAACCAGCCACGAACGGCACGCGGGTCGATCCCGCATACCACGCGGCCAAGCCGCCGCCGATCGACACGGCCATCACGATCGCGAGCGGCCCGACGGCCGACTGCAGGCCGAGGCGCAACGCGGCCTGGTCGACGCCCTGCAGGATGCCCTGGATGGCGGTGATGTCCTCGCTCGGCAGGAGCGCCTGGAGCGACCAGGTCACGCCGAGGTAGGCCGCGAGCGTCACGACGCCAGCCACCGCGGCCGCGCGCGGCAGGTCGCGCCCGGGATGCCGCATCTCGCCTCCCATCAGCGACGCCAGCTCGAGCCCCATGAACGCGAAGCACATCACGCTGAGCCCCGACAGCATCTCCCAGCCCGACACGAG